>JACQED010000058.1 GCA_016200785.1 Chloroflexota bacterium | reverse complement strand
GCGCCAATCGTCGAGCGCGGTGTAGCTTTTGGTGCGGAGAGTCCGGGACTTTGATTGCCGGGTGGCCGGACTGGAGGCGACTTCAAACGAAAAGACCGAGTCGTCCGCCGTCAGCGAAGCGCCGTCGGCCCACTTGAGATCGGGCTTGAGCGTGAAGATGGCCGTCAGTTGTGGCTTGGTGATGGGCTGGCCCGACAGCGTCTGAATTGAACCGTCGGTCTCCACGTACTCCTCTCCGGGATTGACCTGCACCTGACTGAGCGTCGCGCCGCCGTTTTCGAGCGTGGGCAGGTCTTCGAGGATCACCGGGTAGTAGCGGAAATCGCGGAAGTCAATCGGCCCATCCATTACGGCTTGCTTGAGGTGCAGGTTCGCGAGCAAAGGCTCGCCGTAAACGTAGAGCGATGTCGGTTCCTGGCTGATACACAGCGCGAGTTCTTTGGGAGGCGCGGGCGTCGCCGTCGGTGAGATGGCCGTTACTGTGCCGGAGACAGCCGTCTGAACGAACTGGCGTGTCGCCGTAGCTTTTGCCCCGGCGGTTTGAGTTGCGAGGTCGGATTTGCTTTTACCACAGGCGGACAAAAAGAACACACAAATAAGGACTAGACTCCAGAGCCGACACAGGCTGCGCGACACTCGACCTCCGTATAGTATTCCCTTGAAGCGACCACGCTGACCGCGAAGATTTTTCGTAAGCGTTCAGGTCACGCGGCCCTTTCTAACCACCACCCCCGCAACAACACGGGGGCAGGCGACACACCCGTGCTCGCACGAGTGCGGGCAAAGACACCAAGTTTCACGACGCTTTCTTTGTGTCCTTCGTGTCTTCGTGCCTTCGTGGTAAAGGTCCGGCGGCGGACTGAACGGTTACACACGGATGAGCCGAATCCGTGAAATCCGTGTTCATCCGTGTCCCATCGTTCGGTTGCGGCTGGAAGCCGCGCTATGTATCATCGCTCATACCGCGTCTTGATTCTCCCGAAGCGCACTTCGTCGCCATGTCGAACGACTCGGCGCGCGCCGGGCATGACGCGTTCATTGTTGACGAAAGTAAAATTGGTGCTATTGAGATCCTCAATAACCAACTCTCCGTCCTTCAAGCTAAACCGCGCGTGCCGGCGAGACACGCCGCCCTGCTCGCCGCCATGCGGAGTCATATCCACCTCGGGAAAGACGTTGCCCACCGGGTCTTCCCGGCCCACGTAAATATCGGTGCGCCCCGGCGGAAATTCGATGCGTGCGCCCGTCGCGACGATCACCAAGTGCCCGGCCACAAAGGATACGGTTTGCGCCCTCGGCTCGAGCACCGTTTTGTCTGAGGGCGGCGCTTTGACTGCGGGCACGTCTGCCGGGGGGCGCGACTCGATCATCGTCGGCGCAACATCGCGCAGACGCGGCGTCGCGCCGGGCGGCAGGCCGGCGAGGGCCGCGCCGCAGTTGTCGCAGAATTTGGCCACGGCGCGAGATTGGTGTTGGCACGCCGGGCATATCGGTACGGTCAATTGCGCCCCCTCGACCACAGTCTGGGGTGCGGCCTCGGGGCGCGGTCCAGCCGGCGCTGCGCGCAGATGCACCCCGCAGTTGTCACAGTACTCGGCCTGGGCGGGCAGACCCGCCTGGCAATTGGGGCAAATCACCTCATTCACACCGGCACAACCTCCACGACGATCACCGACACGTTATCTTCGCCGCCGGAGGCGTTGGCCGCCTCGATGAGGCGCGCGCAGGCCTCCTGCGGCGACGCGGAGCCGGTGACGATCTGAGCCATCATCAAATCGTCGAGCATCGAACTCAGGCCGTCGGAGCACAGCACGAGGCGGTCGCCGAGGAACAGTTCGCGCGTGATAACGTCCGGCGGTTGGAAGGCGCCCGCGCCGAGCGCGCGCAGGATCACACTCCGCTTCGGGTGCTGGCGAGCCTCGTCGGCGGTGATCTGATTCGAGTCGACCAGCCGCTGGACGAGCGAGTCATCGGTCGTCAGCTGCACGATCTCGCCGGAGGCCTCGACGAGATAGGCCCGGCTGTCGCCGATGCTCGTCACCGTCGCCGCCACACCGTCCACCAGCGCCATCACCAGCGTCGAGCCCATGTCGCTGTGGGCCGCCTCGCGGCGCTCGGCCACCGCGCGATGCGCGGCCTCCGCCGCCGTGGTGATCCATGCCGCCGATCGGGCGGCAGTGGCGCTGGGCGTGCCGCCCCCAACCGCGGAAAAGAGATCGACCTGAGCGCGCCGGGCGATCGCGTCGAGCGCGATTCGGCTGGCCACCTCCCCGCTCTGCTGGCCGCCCATCCCGTCGGCCACGACGAACAAGCCGAATGGGCGCGCGGTCGACTCGTGCATCCGCACCGATTCCATCACCATCAGGCTGTCTTCGTTCAAGGTGCGCACCTGGCCGACATGAGTCGCGCGGCCAACGCACAGGTCTATGTTGAGTCCCTTCGGCGGCTCCGGTCCGCGCAGTTCGTCGAGCGCGCCGATCATTTCCGCCGCGGTGGCAAAGCCGGGGCCGGGTGGCAGGGCGCGGGCGAAGAAGCCGACCACGGTTTCGGTTGAGACGACCCGGCGGGTCGTTTCCGCGTCGAACGAGCGCGATCCGGTGAGCAGGAAGATCAATTCCGCGGCCAGCGCCCGCAAGTCGTTCGCCACGTCCTCGGCCATCGCCTCGGGCCGGGTGTCGGCCGGCCACAGCCGGCAGGCGGCGAAGTCGATCAGCGCCGCGCCGTGCGGCGTCAGCGCGATGCGCTCATCCTTGATGCGCGCGAAGGCGATGCGCTGGGCGTGAAGATGAGCGAGGCCGCGCGCCAGATCGAGTCCCCAGTTGAGGACAGTGTCAATCGGTTGCGGCGGCTGCACGTTCGACGCGCGCTCCGCGCCGGCATCGGGCACGACGACGCATTGGCGCACTTCCGGCCCGAGGCGTTCGGCAAAGTAGTGCGTCGGGGCGACGAGCGCCGAATGCATTAGGCCGCGCTGGGCGACCTCCGGCTCGCGGCCAAGCACGTCAACGGCGACGCTCTCTTTGATCAAGTACCGCGCGGAGGGATTGTCGGTCAGAGTGGAGCCACACCGCGAGCATCGCCACCCCTCCCCGGCCGGCTGCGCAACGCTGCGCAATTCGCACGTCGCGTTCAGGCAAACGAGGGAGGGCCGGCTGTCGCGCGCGCGATACGTGTTCAACACGCCGTCGTTGGCGACGAGCGCTTCGAACTCGTAGCGTCGGAGGAAGAACGAGCCTTCGGGGCGCGGAGGAAACTCGGCGCGGGGGCTGAGGGGGTGGGTGGCGCCGGATAGTGAGGGAACCGGAGTAAATTTGACTGTGTCGCGCGATGCGCGGGCGACTCTCGTCGTGTCTCCGGCAAACGCCGGCGGCTCGGCGTCGGGGGCCGGCGCGTCCAGCTTCGGCAGAGTAACTTCCGGCAGCGTCGCCGCAAGAGGCGGCGTGGGACTCGCGAGAGCGCCGACGAGCGGGTTGCGGCAACGATAGCAAAAGCGGGCCTCGAGGCGGTTCTCCGCGCCGCAATTCACACACGTCACCCGGCTATCGGCGGCGGGGGGTTGGGAGGCAGAGGTCATGCGCGCTCCTCCGGCATGGGCAGACGAAAGGTAAATTGAACCGAGGAGAGGCTGATGCGCCAGCCGTCGCTGAGCACGTTCATCGTCGTCGGCCGGTCGTTAATGAACGTCCCGTTTGCTGAGCCGAGGTCTTCGATCAACCAGCGGCCCGCCGCGTCCTGCACGAGACGGGCGTGCTCGGCCGAGACGTTCTCGAAACCCGGAAAGCGCGCATCCACGACGAAATCATTTGGGGCCGCGCGCCCGATCGAGAAATCGCCGGAAGTGACCGGGATGTGAGTGCCGTCGCCGGCGATGAGAACGGGGAAGCCGGCCGGCGCGGCGGGTTCGACGCGTGCCGCCTGCGCCGGAGGCGCGGCGATGGGTGGAGGCGCTGGCGCGGGTTCCGGCTCCCGTCGGAACAACGTTCGCACTTCGGCGGACGGCTCGGTCGTCGCCGATGCGACGACGACCGGCGATGCTTCTTCCTCTTCATCGCCCCCGGCGCCGCGGACGAGATAGATGCCGAGGCCGATCAGCGCGATCCCCCCTGCCCCGCACACGGCGAGGCCGGCGATGCTCAACAGATTGAGGCGAATGTCGAGACCGGGAACGACCAGGGAGAAGCCCTCCGGCGTGGGCGCGACGACGGCGATGGTCGGCGCCGGAGTCGGGGTCGCCGCCTGCGCCGCAATCGTCCCCTGGATTTGTTGCTCGACGGCTTGCGCTGTGGCGGTGACGCCGATGACTTCCTGCGTCTGCCGCAGAATTTCCTCGGCGGCGGCTTTCGTCGCCAAACAGCCCGACTGCTGTTCGAGCGGCAGTGTGAGGCACGACCCGTTGGTCGGCTCGGGAGTCGCCGTTGCCTGCTGTCCGACGCGCGCCGCGACGAGCGACGCCGACGCCAGCCACAGAGCCAGAGCGGCGAGCGCGGCGAGTGCGATGAGTGTGATGCCAAATATGCTTGACTTCATCCTATCTCCACGTAGCCCGATTCTACCGCAGAATGCTCCCCGGCGCATCTGGCGCGCAAGGGCAACGATGCTGACAGACTCTTATCAGAATTCTGTCAGCCTGTGATCAAGCCTGCCAGCCCGACTCGGCGTATCCTGTCCACAGTTCTCAGAAGCAACGTCGCCCAAATTGACGCGACCGGAAGGAGCGGCGGAACTGAGCAACGAGGAGCGAACGACATGGACGGCACACGGCGAACACTGGCTTTGATGATGACGATGACAATCGTGGCAGGCTTCGCGTTCCTGTTCGTTCAGACTGCGACCCCCGCCGCCAAAGCCGAGGAGAACGGCGGCACGCATCTCGGCTGGCTCGGCGGCTGTTTCCCGCCCGTCATGGCGGTGGGCCGCTATTATCCCGGCGACGCGCCGTGCCATCCGCGCGAGACCGTGTCCCTTGCCGAGTTACAGCAGGAATTCAACGCGCAAGGCCTGATCAAGAATGGCGAGCATCTCGAATACGCGCCTCAGCCGCGCGCCCGCGCTCTCACCTGCTG
>JACQED010000057.1 GCA_016200785.1 Chloroflexota bacterium | reverse complement strand
CCGGGCGGCGGGGACATCGGGATCAGCACTCCTTTGAGCAGTTCGTAGCGCTCGGAGGCGGGCATGCGGAACAACTCGTCTGCCGTCACCAACTTTGTTTCACCTGGCGCCGTTGGCGCAATCGTCGGGGCGGCCATGGCTAACACTCCTCCAAATCCGATGCCCGGGGATACTCCACTGAATACTCGTACCTCACCGTTTGCCTCTTTCCCGTCCCCAGCGTCAACTTCCATTCGAGCAGATTCAGTTCCAATCTCTAACCCCTCTTCTTCCTTACCCACTCCTCCACCCTCTCCATCGCCTCTCTCACTCTCGGCGTCGCGAGGCCCAGCGAGATGCGAGCGTAACCTTCGCCCGATGGGCCGAACACCGAGCCGGGGGTGATGCTGACGCCGGCCTCTTCAAGCAGCGCAGTGGTGAAGTCCGCCGACTTCATGCCAACGGGGACGCTCGGCCACACGTAGATGGCTGCCCTCGGCGTGTGAACTTCGAGTCCGGCTGAGCGCAAACCTTCCACGACGATGTCACGCCGTTCCTCATAAACAAGGTTGCGTTGCCTGAGCCAACTCTGATCGCCATTGAGCGCGACGACACCCGCGTCGTATAGCGGCATGAAAGAAGCCGAGTCCATGTTGCTCTTGAGCGTGTGGATCGCTTTGATCGCTTCGGCGTTGCCGGCCGCCATGCCCAGCCGCCACCCGCCCATGTTGTAGGCCTTGGAAAGCGAATTGAATTCGACGGCGACGTCTTTCGCGCCGGGAACCTGAAGGAGGCTGATTGGCCGGTAACCGTCGTAGCCGATCTCGGCGTAGGGCGCGTCGTGGCACAGCAGAATATCGTGGCGGCGGGCGAAGTCCACCGCCTCGGCAAAGAACTCCGCCGTCGCCACCGCGCCGGTCGGGTTGTTCGGGTAGTTCAGCCAAAGAATCTTGGCGCGTTTGAGTTTGTCGGCGGGGATCGCGGCGAGGTCGGGCAGGAAGTTGTTCTTCTCCAGTAGCGGCATGTAATGGATTTCCGCTCCGGCGAACAGCGCCCCCGCGGTGTAGGTGGGATAGCCCGGATCGGGCACGAGCGCGACGTCGCCCGGATTCAGGTACGCCTGCGCGACGTTGAAGATGCCTTCCTTCGAGCCAATGAGTCCCACAATCTCCCCGGCCGAATCGAGCTCGACGCCGAACCGCTTACCGTAGTAATCACTCACTGCCTGCCTGAACGCGGCCGGGCCGCCGAAGGGTTGATAGCCGTGATGGTCAGCCTGGTCGGCAGACTGCTTCATCGCTTCGACGATAAACGGCGCGGGCGGCAGGTCTGGACTGCCCATGTCGAGGCGGATAACGTCCTTCCCGGCGGCTCTGAGTTCGTTGATGCGCGCGCCCAGCCCGGCAAAAAAATACGGCTTGAGAGACAACATTCGTGCGGCAGTCTGCATTTGGGTGTCCAATCTTCGCTGCTACTTTTTCTTTTTCGATTGCAGTCCGATCTCTTCCAGTTCCTTCGGGCTTAGTCCGAACAGCTTCGGCTTGGTGTCTTCGGGCGGCTTGTCTCGCTGGGGCACCAGAACGTGAAACGTGCTCCCCGGGCAGGTCTTCTCGTCGTGGCCGGGCGACTCGCACCAGATGCTCCCGCCGTGCGCCTCGATCACGCCGCGCGCGATGGCCAGTCCCAGCCCCGGCCCGCCGCCCTTGAACTTGATCTTGCCGCTGGAGTGCAGTGACACGTCACCCAGCCCGGCAAACTTGTCGAAGATACGTTGCTGGCTATCGAGCGCAATGCCGATGCCGGTGTCGGAGATGGTCACTTCGACGAAACCGGGCAACTGCCGGGCGCGGACGGTGATTGCGCCGCCGTCGGGCGTAAACTTGATCGCGTTCAGGAGAACGTTCTTGAATACCTGATACAGCCGCTGGGGATCGGCGAACGTGTACTTCTCGCCCTCGTCGAAGTCCCCGACAATCAGTTTGTGCCGCCGTTGTCGCAGGGCCTCTTCCAGTTCGGTCTCGGCGATTTCGAACAGGCGACGCAACCACACCGGCTGGTAACTCAGCAGAAGCATCTGGTTGTCGATCATCGACACGTCCACCATGTCGTCCACGATCTCGCGCAGGCGGCGCGTGCCGTTGGCAACGCCGCCCAACAGCACCTTGACGCGAGGAAACTCGTCCGGCGACAGTTCGGTCGAGATCATGTTCGAATAACCCTCGATCAGAGTCAGAGGCGTCTTGAGTTCGTGCGCGGCGACGGCGATGAATTTCGATTTGCTCTGATCCAGCCTTTCGAGGTCGGCCTGCGCCTCGGCCAACTGCCCCTTGACCTCGACGACGACGCTCTTCAACTCCAGTTGGACGAGTTGCTCAAAGGCATTCGCCATCACCGGCTCAAGTTTGGCAATCGCCTCCAGCGACTCAGCCGGCGAGAGGCCATCGCGAATGATGTGCCACGTTGAGTATTTCAGAGCCTGGAGTACGGGAACGAGCGAAGGGCGCTCGACGCCGATGGGCGCGCTCTGCGCATCCACCCACTGTTTCAACAATCCGCCCAGCCACGCCGGACTGCCGGTATCTATGGCGTCCGTCAGCAAATCATAGAAGAGCGCTACCTGACCTTCCACTAAGACCCGCAAGCCTTCGCCACGCGCCAGCGCTCGTGACGCCTGCTCGACGAATTTCGCACGGTTGGTACGCAGATAAGCGGCGAGATCGGCCATTTCCAGTATGTTACCGCGAGTTGAATAATAAGCCAAATCGAGAATGGGCAGCGAAAATTGACGCGATGACCCATGGACAAATCAAGCGCTGGCCCTTGTTCATTGTCTCATTGTTCATTTTCCAACAACGCCTGTATCGTCCGCCCCACCCGTTCGAGGCTGGCCGGGCTGACTTTGTCGGCGGTGTCACCGGTCGTGTGCCAGTAGGGGTAATCAAAGTCAATGATGTCAACCGCGGGGATTCCCCTGGCGGCAAACGGCGTGTGGTCGTCGAGCATCGAGTATTTCGGAAGCGGGACGAACTGTTGGCCGTAGCCCAGCCCCCCGGCGATCGACCAGATTTGGGCCGAGAGCTTCGGGTCCGAGTTGTAGTCGAAGAATATCTGCTGGTCGGCGTCTCCGATCATGTCGAGGACCACGACGTAAGCCGGATTCACTTCAAGCGTCCGGGCCATGTAGGTCGAGCCGACGATCCAGTCCCAGCCTTCAAGCCCGCCGTCGTCTTCGGCGTCGAAGAAGGCCAACCACACCTCGTTCTGTAGTTTGCTCGCGTCCAGCGTCCGCGCCAGTTCGAGCAGAACGGCCACCCCGGAGGCGCCGTCGTTCGCGCCGGGCACCGGCGCGGCAGGCTGAGCCGATTCTTGATCGGCCCGGCGGCGCGAGTCGTAATGCGCGCCGACGATCACCCCCGGCCCGCGCCCGAGGGCTGCACGCGCAATGATGTTCGTCGAGGCAACGCCTTTGTAAGTGAAGTCTTGCGTATCGGTCGCCCAGCCGGCCTGGCGAAGTTGATCGAGAATGTAATCTACTGTTTTCCTATGTGCTTCACTGCCCATCACGCGAGGGCCGAACGCCATCTGCGCGAGGACGTGATCGTAGGCGCGGCCGCCGTCGAATGGCGTCTGCTTCGGTGTTGAAGCAGAGCGAAGGAGAAGCCACGCGCCGACGATCAAGGCCAAGAGAAGCAGCGCAAGGTAAACAATCAGGAGAAACTTGCGCCGGGAGACTCGGCTTGCCCCTTCCATTAATCTCACCAGGACGCCGACGCGAGGAATGAGTCCAAATCAGCCAACGCTCGTTCTGCATATCCACGCGATCTTTCCCGCTTGCCGCGGCGCTTGCTGTCCGAGTCCTCCAGTGGGGGCATCAACCCGAAGTTGGCTTTCATGGGCTGAAACGTCTTCGGCTCAGCATGAGTGACGTACCAGCAGAGCGCGCCGAGCATCGTCGTCTGCGGCAGAGTCCACGGCCCCAGCCCCTGCATCACGCGTGCCGCGTTGACTCCGGCCAACAGCCCGGTCGCCGCGTTGCCCATGTATCCCTCGACGCCGGTGATTTGACCGGCGAAAAAAAGATCGCGCCGCTCTCGGAACTGAAGCGTAGGCTCGAGCAGGGACGGCGCATTGATGAAGGTGTTGCGGTGCATCTGACCGTAGCGCACGAATTCTGCGTTCTCGAGGCCGGGGATCATTCTCAGCACGCGCTTCTGTTCCGGCCACGTGAGATTCGTCTGGAAGCCGACGAGGTTGTAGAGTGTTGCGGCAAGGTTGTCCTGCCGCAGTTGCACGACGGCGTGCGGCCTTGTGCCGGCGCGAGGATCGATCAGCCCGACTGGGCGCATCGGGCCATAGGCCAGCGAGTCGAATCCGCGCGCGGCGATGATCTCAACTGGCAAACAGCCTTCGAAGAATCTGTCGGGAACGCCCGTTTCGAGAATCGAGCGCTCAAATCCGCGCAGGGTGATGCGCTCGGCGCCGAGCAATGCTTCGACGAATCTCGCGTATTCATCGTTTGTCAACGGGCAGTTGATGTAGTCGCCAACGTCCTCGCCGCCGTCGCTCGCGGGTGAGCGCCAGGCATAGCGCGAGGCGCGGAAGGCGACGCTCATGTCAATCGACTCGGCGGCGACGATCGGCGCGAGCGCATAGTAAAAGTAGAGATGCTCCTGGCCGGCGAGGCGCGCGATGTCGGCGGCCAGGCTTTCAGACGTCAGCGGGCCGGAGGCGATCACGCACGGGCCGTCGGGGATCGACGGCGTCTCTTCGCGGATCAGCCCGATGCGCGGG
>JACQED010000118.1 GCA_016200785.1 Chloroflexota bacterium | reverse complement strand
GACCGGCGCCATCAAGGGTGAAGTAGGCGAACAGTTCGAGGCGGGCCGGATGGGGACGTACACCATCACGAAAGACCCGACCCGCGAAAAGGGCCTGCGCGTCCTCATGGGGCCGTTCACCGTCTACGATAAGACCAACGTGGAGAAAGATGCCGGCCCCCAGCCCAAGGTGGCCAAGGCCACGCCGGGCCAGGCGGTGAGTATGGTGCTGCTGCCGAAGTTCCTGGGCATCCTGCCGTTCGACCAGGCGCACACCGGTGCGACGGAAGCCGCCACGGAACTCAAGAACCCCACGGAACTGCAATTCCTCGGCCCGACGCCGGAGAACAGCGTGGCCGGGCAGATCGAGATCGTGACGACCGCGACCACCCAGAAAGTCAACGCGATCATGATCTCCAACAACGCCGGCGACCAAATCGCCCCGGTGGCCAAGGCGGCGGTGGATGCCGGGATCAAAGTGGTCACCTGGGACTCGCCCATCCCGTCGGCGGAAGGCGAGCAGTTGTTCATCGCTCAGGTGGACTTCAAAGAGACCGGCACGGTCATGGCGGATATGGCTCTGAGCATCCTGGGGGCGGGCGGCGGCAAGTTCGCCGTGCTGTCGGCCTCGCCGGACGCGGCCAACCAGAACGCCTGGATCGCGGCGATGAAGGACGCCTTGAAGGATCCGAAGTACGCCAAGTTGGAGTTGCTGGACGTGGTGTACGGCAACGACCAGTCCGAGGATTCCTACAACCAGGCGTTGGCGCTGGTGGACAAGTACCCGGACATGGGGTTGATCATGGCGCCCACCACCGTCGGCATCGCGGCGGCAGCCAAGGCCATGCAGGATGAAAAGTTGTGCGACAAAGTGAAGGTCAGCGGCTTGGGCCTGCCGAGCGAGATGGTGTCGTACACCCTGAACGGCTGCGCGCCGGAGTTTGGACCGGCGCCATCAAGGGTGAAGTAGGCGAACAGTTCGAGGCGGGCCGGATGGGGACGTACACCATCACGAAAGACCCGACCCGCGAAAAGGGCCTGCGCGTCCTCATGGGGCCGTTCACCGTCTACGATAAGACCAACGTCGAAGCGGCATCGAAGTAAGTAGCGCGGACCTGCTCGTAGTCCGATAAGCCAAGACCTTCGGAGTCTCGCCGACCCCGAAGGTCTTGCACGGGCGGCCATGACCCTCCAAGCCTCCACCGTCCAACTCTTTGCTACCTGTCTGATCGAAACTCTCCGGCCCGAGGCCGGGATGGCCGTGGTGAACGTGCTCGAACGGCTCGGCCTCGTGGTCAAGTATCCCGACGGGCAGACGTGTTGCGGCCAGCCGGCCTTCAACGGTGGCGCATTCGACGACGCCCGCGCGATGGGCCGACACACGCTGGACGTACTATATGGAAACGCCTCGACGGGCGGAAACGTTCAGGCGGGGGGAGACGTTCCGCCGGAACGTCTCTACGGCGCTGCGCCCATCGTCGTTCCTTCCGGTTCGTGCGCCGATATGATCGTGCACCACTACCCCGAACTCTTCGCCGCCGATCCGGTCTACGGCCCCAAGGCTGAGGCCGTTGCCAAACGCACTTATGAATTCTCTCAATTCCTCGTTGACGTGCTCGGCATGTCCGACTTGGGGGCGCGGTTTCCGGGCAAAGTGGCTTATCATCCCTCCTGCCATCTACTGCGCGGCCTCGGCGTCGCCGACCCGCCTCGCCGCCTGCTGGCGGCCGTTGCAGATATAGAAGTCGTCGAACAGGCCGACCCGACCGAGTGTTGCGGCTTCGGCGGCCTGTTTGCAGTGAAGATGAGCGACATCTCCGGCGCGATGCTCAAGCGCAAACTGGACAGCCTCGAGCACAGCGGCGCGCCGACCGTCGTCGCCTGTGACGTCAGTTGCCTCCTGCACATCGCCGGCGGCCTGCATCGCCGGGGATCAAAAATCGAGACCCGGCACCTGGCCGAGTTGTTGGTGTCAAGTGATGAAGTGTCAGGTGTCACGTGAGGCCATAAACCGACACTTGGCACGTGATACATGACACCTGGCACGCGACAAATGAATCCGCCCAACGTCACTTTTCATGACCGCGTAGAACGCGCCCTGGCCGACACTCAGTTGCACGTCGCCCTTGAGCGGGCCACGGGCCGCTTCACGACTCTGCGCGCGGACGCGCTGGCCTCCCTGCCCAACGCGGAGGCCGTGCGCGACCGCGCCCGCCAGATCCGCGCCCACACTTTGAGCAAACTCGATGTCTATCTCACCCAATTTGCGGCGGCGGTCGATGCGGCGGGTGGGCAGGTGCATTGGGCCGCCGATGGCGAGGCGGCGAATCGCATCGTTCTCGACATCGCCCGAGCCGGCGGCGTCAAGAAAGCGGTCAAGGGCAAGTCTATGGTCAGCGAGGAGATCGGACTCAACCACGCACTCCAGGCGGCCGGCACCGAAGTGATCGAATCCGATCTGGGCGAGCGGATCATTCAATTGGCCGGGGAAATGCCCTCGCACATCATCGTCCCCGCCGTTCACAAGACGAAAGAGCAGATCGGCCAACTGCTCCACGAAAAATTGGGCGTGCCGCTCACACATGTGCCGGAGGAAATGACGGCGGCGGCGCGCGCAAGCCTGCGCGGTGAATTCCTCACCGCCGACATGGGCATCAGCGGCGTAAACTTCGGCGTGGCCGAAACCGGCACGTTGGCGCTGGTGGAGAACGAAGGCAACGGGCGGCTGACCACGACCGCGCCGCATATTCACGTGGCGCTGATGGGCATCGAGCGCCTCGTGCCGACCCTCGACGATCTCGGCGTGATGTTACAAGTGCTGGCACGTTCGGCCACCGGACAGAAACTCACCGTGTACACCAATCTGTTAACGGGCCCGCGCCGCCTCGATGAACCCGACGGCCCGGACGAATTGCACGTTGTTTTGGTGGACAATGGACGGAGCCGCGTGCTGGGGGGCGAACTGGCCGAGATTCTGTATTGCATCCGCTGCGGGGCGTGCCTTAATGCGTGCCCGGTGTATCAGCAAATCGGCGGCCACGCCTATGGCAGTGTGTATCCGGGGCCGGTGGGGGCGGTGCTCACTCCGGCGCTCGGTGGAATCGGCCCGTGGAACGACCTGCCGCACGCCAGCACCCTGTGCGGCGCGTGCCGCGAAGTGTGCCCCGTCCGCATTGACATCCCGCGCATGTTACTGGAGCTTCGCAACGAGGGTCATCACTCGGACCACTCGCCGTGGTGGATCAAAATTAGTTTGCCGATCTATGCCTGGACCGCGCGATGGCCCGCGCTCTATCATCTCGCCGTTCGCTTCTCGGCCTTCGCCACGCGCCTCATCGCTCGCGCCGGATGGATGGCGCGCCTGCCCCCGCCTCTCTCCGGCTGGACGGCGCACCGCGACTTCCCGGCCTTCGCCCGCGAGTCGTTCAGCCAACAATTCAAGAAGCGGAAATCATGACTGCCGATCGAGACTCAATACTTGACATCGTCCGGCGCTCGCTCCCCTCGGCGCGCCTGCCCGGCGCTCGTGCGGCACTGCCACCGCGCGCGATTGCGCCAACTCCGCTCGACACGGCGGCGCTGGTCGGCTCCTTCACCCGCGAGTTGGCGGCCCTCAGAGGCAACACGCATGGGCCGCAGACCGCAGGACAGGCGACGGAGACGGTGATCGGGTTACTGCGTGAAGCAGGCGGGGATGAAATTCTGGCCTGGGCTGATGCGGCACTGCCCATCGCCGGGCTGGGTGAGGCGATACGTCGCGCCGGCTTCAAGACTCTCGACGCAGTCGTGCCGGCGGATGCGGAGGGATGGCGGGAGAAGCAGACTCAACTATCGCGCGCCTCGGCGGGGGTGACGGGCGCATTGGCCGGGCTGGCCGACACCGGTTCAATTGTCGTCGCGAGCGGGCCGAGTCGCCCGCGCTTGGCCTCACTCCTGCCGCCCACCCACATTGCCGTGTTGCCGGTCGCCGATCTCTATCCCACCCTTCCGGAGTTTTTTGCTGCGCGACCGGGCCTAGCCCGCGCCGGCAGTAACGTCGTCATCATCACCGGGCCAAGCCGCACGGCGGATATTGAACTCACGCCGGTCTATGGGGTGCATGGGCCGAAAGTATTGCACGTCGTTCTGCTTAGTCGTAGACCTTGAGTCGGATCAACCCGCACCACCCCGCCTGTGTCCATCGGCCTTGACCTGTACCGCCTCGCCCAACCCAGCCGCCTCAGCCAACGTCGGCGCGTCAATCGTCCAGGCCCGTACCCCGCCCCACCCCAAATCGAAGGCGACGGCGAAATAGCGCAGGCTGCGGGCGATCAGAAAGTCGTTGAGCATCGCGCAGGCCCTCGCTGCCGCAGTCCAGCCACCACAACTGCCCGGCGGCCTTCTTGACCTGAGCGGCGATCAAGGCGCGGGCGGCGGGATTGTCCACCGCGCCGACGACCACGTTGAACGCGTTCGGCTGGTGGAAGGTGTCACGCCGGTCAATCGCCTGCGCCGCCGCGCCGATCCGCGTGCCGAAGGCGGCGTTCAACCGGGCGGCCAGCGTCTCAGCCTTGTTCCGGCCCACGTCGGCGGTACGGAACAACTGCCGCCCCACATTCTTCGGCTCGACCGCATCCCCGTCGATCAACAAAACGTCCGTCGAGACGCCGCGCTCCTCCAGCGCCAGCGTGAGCGCGGCCAGCCCCGAAGCGAGATGACTGCCCGTCCCGCCGCAGCCCATCAGTGTTAGCGACACGCGGCGGAAGTCCGGCACGCGCAGCGTCAGCGCTCAGCCGGCAGGTTCGGCGTCTGGGTCATGGTCGTCCCTCCCGAAGGTATCCACGAACGGCCCGAGGCCGTCGAACACGGCCGTGGCCGACACGCGCCAATGATGGCCGTACACGCCGACACGGGCGGCGATCTCCGGCTCGCCAGTGTCCACCCTGCCAATGACGGCGTAGAATCTCAAGCCTGTCTCGTCGTTGTCGTCGGCAAACGCCCATGGGCCGGAGGAGAAAAAGGCGGGCATGGTGTGGTGCGAATGCAGATCGATGACGCCAGGCCGTCATTGTCAAACACCAGTGTCGTCGCCGTCGCCCGCTGTTCCGGCATGGCGCAGCGCCAGCGCTCGCCGTCATGTGCGAATTGGTACATGGCCTCGTTCGGCATTCGCCGCCGGGCGCTCGCCAGCACGCTCCACAGAAACGCCGATGGCACGCGAGGCAACTTCAGCCGGGCGAATGGCTCGACATCGGCCAAGCCGCGCAGCCGCGCCGGGGACATCGGGATCAGGGCCTCCGTGCGCGAGTCCTCGGCGCGCACGAACAGGCCGCTTGCAGCGACGACGTACTCGCAGCCCAGCGCGACGATCGGCGGGAGCGGCGCATCCTGCTCGGCCAGAATCGCGTTGACGATGTTCACTGGCGGCCCCCCACGAGATCGCGGACGGTCATCCCGACCCGAACGAGCCGGGCGGCGTATGATTGCCCTCGCCACGATTGAGCGGCGCTATTACCAGAGCCGATCAACAAATCTCGGCGATGCGCCGTCCACCGAGATGGATCGGGCACTCGCCGCTGCCGCCGCTAAATTCGGGACTTTCATTCTGGACGGCGAGCTCTACTACCCTGATTTTAGGGGCGGCGAACACCGAACGGGCGCACAGGCCGCGACCGCGAACTTGCAATACGACCGGGGCGGCGTTCAGCCCCAGGCCCGCTACGCCATCTTCAAGGCGCTGTTCGCCGGCGGGCGCGATCTCACCGCCGGGCGAAGGCGCGCAAACTGCGCGAGCAGGGTTTGACCCTGGCGGAGATTGCGGCGAAGTTGGGATATTCTGATGTATCAGCCGTCAGCCGGGCGCTGAGAACAGATGACGAGAAATAGCAAAGCGTTCGTCATACTTGAGAGACAAACCTGTCGCTGTGCCGACGCTTCTCGACAGAGCGGAAAAAAACAAAGAGAAACGCGACCTTGTGTCGGTGGCACGGGTCGCGTTTTGCGTTTCAGGACGTACAAGCGAGCAGGTTCCGGCTGCATCAACAATTCTAAGCGATGATGGGGTCTCAAATTTGCTGGATTTCTAGGACAGTGAAATCAGTTCCTATCCGTCGGTGCCAGTGCCCGAAGTGCCAGGAATCGAGTGACCATGCCGAGTGGCAACTTCATCGGCAGATGAACCTGTTTCTCACTCGATTAGACGAACAACAGCGCCGGTGGTATGTCGCCTTGGAGTCGAAACGGGTCGCGCATGGCGGGGACCTCCTGCTGTCTCGAGTCACCGGGATGAATGTCGAAACCATCCGCCAGGGGCGACGCGAGTTGGAAAACGACTTGGCAGATCGCCCAAGCGACCGCGTGCGGCTCACACGGGTGGGCGACCCCCAATTGAAAAAACGATCCCGGGCAACCGGGCAATTTGCCGATTGACTCTGGCATCGAGTTGTAATATTATTGCCTCCATAATCGCATATTGTAGCAGTCTGGGTGCCCCACCCCCGGATGGGAGGGCTTAAAGGCGAAGCCGGTGCAAGTCCGGCGCTGTCGCGCAACTGTAAATCTAGCAATTTGCCACTAGGCGCTAGATAAGCCAGGACGCCCGCCCCGACTGCATTCGCCACCAACCTCGCAGAAAGGGGGTGGGGACTTGCTTAGTACAGCCTGTTTACCCCAACCCCTTGTCAATGCGACAAGGGGTTTTCGCTTTATCAGTCCTGTAGATCACAGAAGGGATACTGACTATGGCAAACTCTCACGTGACACGAACGCTAACGCGCCTCCAAACCATTGCCCTATCGCTGACGGCGCAAATCACTCTGTTCTTGTTTTTATCCATGCTGGTCATCTGGATGCTGCTGTTTTCCAGTTATCCGGCAGTCCACGATCCCTTTCATGCGCTTAGACACGCGCTTTATCTCATCCCCTGCCACTAGACGAGACGCCGATGAAAGTGTTACCCCGACTCTGGATTATCTTGCTATGGCCGCTCTTGCTCGCAAGCGGCGCGAGGCCGGCCACCGCTGTCGGTGACGTGCAGATCACGTTCACCACCAATCCATCGCAGGCGCAAATTCGCCCGCACGGCGGGCCGACGGGACAGATCGCGCCGGATGAAGCCATTATCGAGGTGAGGGACACCCGCGGCGCGCTGATCCCGAACGTGCAGATTGATTTTCAAATGGACGCGCCACAGACCAACTGGTTCATCAGCACCGATGTGCCGCGCATCGAAGGCGTGACCCTGCTGAAGTATCGTTTCGTCAGTCCGACGGGGCGTCAGACGTTCGACTACATTTTTCCGATCCGCGGCGACTACCGCCTCACGATCCAGGCCAGCCCGCTCACGCCGGGCGCGTTCACGGCCACGACGAAAACGCTCAACCTTCACATTGCCGAGAAGGAGTCGTCGCTCGTCAACCTTGCAGGCTTCCTGGCACTGCTGTTGGGTTTCGGCGCGCTGTCCGGCTTCCTGATTGCCCGCTCACATCTGGCCGCCCGCGCGGGTGTCGCCCCCGCTCAAGTCAGTCTCACGCCCGGTGCCCTCACCCTGCTCATCGTTGCGGCGGCGGGTTGGGTCGCGTTTTTGGCCTACGCCGAAGTTGCGGACGCCCGCGAAACCGAGGTCAGTTTGCGGGCGGCGCAACTCGTCGAGACGGCGAGCGCCTCTAACGCCCACGCGAAGTTGAAACTCTCGGTCGAAGCGCCGCAAACCATCACACCCTCGCAACCCGCCACGCTGATTGGCCGCCTGACCGATGCAAACGGCGCGCCCATCTCCAGCGTGCATTACGACGTTAGCGTCATTCAAATCGAAGACAGCAAAACGGTGTTTGCGGCCAGCGCCGATTCTGTCGACGGCACTTTCAATTGGACGTATGACTTTTGGGATGGCACGGAGCACGCCGTCGAGATTGTCGCCTCGCCCGCGTCCGGCTCCGCCGCGCACTTTGAGCCGTTAATATTGGAACACACAGTAGATATTACGCCACTGGCACCGCCGTTGCGCGTGAAATTGCTCAACACCTCTTATCTCACGGCCCTCATCGGTCTGGGCGTGGCCGCCGGTGTAGGGCTGGCGCGCCGCCGCGCTCGAGCCGGATGACTGAATGTGGTTACGCTCGGTCATAGATGAGGCCCTGCGCCGCCTCAGCCTCAGCCGCGACCCACGCTGGGTGACTGCTGGGTTGCGGTTCATGGATTGCGCGATCCCGCAAACGGCGGACGGACTGCGTCTGATTCTGGACTATGCTTCGGCACCCGAGCCGCTGGGGCGATATTTTGCCGCGCGCCGCCTCGCGCACTTTGCGTCGCTGGACAATTCTCGCGCTGAGGTATGGCACGCGCTCCAAGTGCTGGCCGTTGACCGCGACCGACTGGTGCGCGAAGGTGCGGCGTGGGGCATCGCCACGTTGCTCGCCGACGATCTGCCCAGCCTGCCGTTGTTGCGAGACGCGCTGACCGGCCCGGCCTCGCCCGATCTGCTCCGCCGTGCCCTCGTGCTTGGCACACTGCCAGTCATTCGCGATGGTCGCCCGGATCGGTTGGACGCCGCGCTCGAACTGATCGATCTGGCACTGGCGCACGGCGGGCCGCGCGCGGTGGGCGGCGTGGGCGCAGTGATCGTCGGGCGCGAGTTGGCGGCGCGCCACCCCGAGCGAGCGATGGATTTAATCGAGCAGTGGGCGGGGCACGGTTCGGCGGCGCACAGGCGGCAGGCGGCACGCGCGATCCAGCCAGTGCTCACAGATCGCTTCCCCGAACGGGCGGCGGCGGTTCGGGGTCGGCTCGACGGCGCAGCGCACAGGCGGGATCACCTTGATGAGACAAGCGCCGACATTCCCGTGCCGACACGCCTGATTGACCAGATCATCGGGCAGGATCAAGCGGTGAAGATCGTGCGGCTCGCGGCCCGGCAGCGCCGGTTCGTGTTGCTCATCGGCGAGCCGGGCACGGGCAAAAGTTTGCTGGCCTCGGCGATGGCCGAGTTGTTGCCAACAGATCAGTTGGAGGACGTGTTGATTCACCCCAACCGCGAAAGCCGCATCTCGCCCCAGGTGGAGCGCGTGTCGGCCGGGCGTGGCGCGGCGCTCATTCGCGAGCGGCAGGTTCAGCAACAACAGGCGCTGGCCTCGCTCAATTACCTGTTTTGGGTCGCCGTCGGCGCGGCGATTTTCATCAGCGGCTTCTTTAGCCTGACGCGTAGTTCGCCGTGGGCAGCGCTGGGCGGCGCGGCGACTCTGATCGTTTTGTGGCTGACTCGACGGCGATGGTCTGCGGCGGCCCACGCGCCACTGCCCAAGTTGTTGATCGACAACGCCGGCCGCGCGGCCCCCTTCGTGGATGCGACCGGCTTTCACGCCGGGGCACTGCTCGGCGACGTGCGGCACGACCCGTTTCAGTCGGGCGGGTTCGAGACGCCGCCGCACGAACTGGTGGAGCCGGGCGCGATTCATCTGGCGCACGGCGGCGTGCTGTTCGTTGACGAGGTGTCTACGTTGAGCCTCGAGTCCCAGCAGAGTTTATTGACCGCGATTCAAGAGAAGCGGTTTCCAATCAGCGGGCGCAGTTTGGGATCGAGCGGGGCGATGGTGCGCACCGAGCCGGCGCCGTGTGATTTTGTTTTGGTGTTGTCGGGCAACATGGGCGACGTGGCGAAGATGCATCCCGCGCTGCGCTCGCGCATTCGCGGCTACGGTTACGAAGTGTATCTTCAAACGACCATGCCCGATGTCCCGGCGAACCGGGCGAGGCTGGCGCAGTTCGTGGCGCAGGAGATTCGCAAGGATGGCCGCATCCCACATGTCACGATGGCGGCGGTAGACGCGGTGATCGAAGAAGCGCGGCGGCGTTCCGAAAGGCCAGGGCATCTCACCGCCCGCCTGCGCGAACTGGGCGGCCTGATCCGCGCCGCCGGTGATTTGGCCGTGAGCGAGGGGGCCGCGCTCGTCGGCCCGGAGCACGTCCGCGCCGCGCGCTCGAATGTGATGACGCTGGAAGAACAGATTGTGATTCAAAATGACACACACTGATTCCGAAGCCATCCTCTTGCTCGATCACGGCAGCCGCGATCCCGAAGCAAAGATCGAGTTCGAGCAGATTGCGGACGCACTGCGGGTGCGGTGCGGCCTGCCCGTCTCTCCCGCCTATCTGGAACTGGCCGAGCCGCCGGTGCTTGATCAACTCAAAGCGTTAGCAAAGGCGGGTATCCGCAAAGTGTGGGCGCTGTCCGCGTTTTTGTTGCCTGCCGGCCACGTCAAATCGGATTTGCCTGCCGCGCTGAGCGAGGCGCGACGCGAATTCGGCCTTGAGATTGAATATGGAAAACCGTTGGGCCTGCACCCGGCACTGTTGCTCGCCCTGCGCGACCGCTGGCGCGAAGCGGCCTCCGGCCTCCCGACTATGACGAAGGAAGACACAGCCGTACTGATCGTCGGGCGCGGGTCGAGCGATCCCGACGCGAACGGCGAAGTGGCGAAGCTGGCCCGGCTGGTATTCGAGAGCGGCGAATGCGAATTCGCACAGACGGCTTACGTGTCCATCGCCCGGCCCTTTGCGCCGGAGGGCCTCGCCCAATGCGCCGCGCTCGGCGCAAAGCAAATCGTCGTCCTGCCGTTTTTCCTTTGCACCGGCGTGCTGGTGCGTCGCATCCGCCAGCAGGCCGAGGCGTGGGCCGCTGCCTATCCCGCTGTGCGCGTCGCCACTGCGGATCACATCGGCCTGCATCCCGGCGTGCTCGAAGCCCTGCTCGAGCGATTAACCGAACTGCGCTCCGGCGAAGACCGTTCGATCTGGTGCGACCGTTGCAAATTCCGCGCGGCCCTGCCGGGCCACGAACACAGCCTCGGCGCAGCCATCACCTCCGACCACACGCACGGGCTGCGGCACAGCCGTTCGCACGCGGCCCTCGCCCCCAGCCCCTCTCCCCAGGGGGAGAGGGGAGAGGCAATGCGCCCGGAGGAAATTACCCGCCGCTCGTTCGAGATCATTGACGCTCAACTGCGGACGCGAGGCATCGGCCTGCCCACTTCGCTCGAACAACGCGCCATCCTCCGCCGCGTGATTCACACCACCGCCGATTTCGAGTATGCCGATTTGCTTGAGTTCAGCGCGGGGGTCATCGAGGCCGGGCGCGCAGCGCTGGCCTCGGGCGCGGTGGTGATTTGCGACGTGCGCATGGTTCAGATGGGATTGACCGGACTCGAGGGGCGCGTGTTGTGCTTTGTGGACGATGAAACAGTGCGCGCCGAGTCACGCGCCACCGGCGAAACTCGCTCCGCGCTTGGATTGCGGAAGGCATTGGTGCAAGCGCCGGAGGCCATCGTCGTCATCGGCAACGCGCCGACAGCTTTGTGGGAAACCTTGCGGCTCATAGACAGCGGCGCGGCCCGCCCGCGCCTCGTCCTCGGCGTTCCCGTTGGCTTTGTGGGCGCGGCGGAGTCCAAAGAGGCTCTCCGGCAACGCGCCGATGTCGAGTGGATCATTACACGCGGACGCAAAGGCGGTAGCGGCGTGGCGGCGGCGATTGTGAATGTGCTGATGACGGAACATGCCCAATCCTCCTTATCCCGTTCCCCCGCGTAACCGTAAGGGCACACGCACCGGCTACACCACCGGCACGTGCGCCTCGGCGGCGGCCAAAGCGGCCACGTTGGCGCTGAGGCAGGGCCGCCCGGTGGAAACCGTCAGCGTCACGTTGCCCATCGGTATCGAGGCCACGTTCACGCCGGTCGAGTGGCAGGTGAGTAACGACGAAGCGTACTGTTGCATCGTGAAGGACGCGGGCGACGACCCGGACGTGACTCACGGCGCGTTGGTTTGCGCGCGTGCCCGGCGGCGCGTGGGCGAAGCGACAATCGGGCTCGAAGGCGGCGTGGGCGTGGGGCGGGTGACTCTGCCGGGGTTGGGGTTGGAGGTCGGCGGCCCGGCCATCAACCCAGTTCCCCGTCGGCAGATTCTGGAGAACGTGGCCGACGCGCTCGGCGGCGCCGCGCCGACGACCGCGCTCGAGGTCATCATCGAAGTGCCCGAAGGCGAGCAGTTAGCCAAGCGCACGCTCAACCCGCGTTTGGGCATTGTGGGCGGGATCAGCATCCTTGGCACGACCGGCCTTGTGTATCCGTACTCGACGGCGGCGTGGCGGGCCAGCGTGATTCAGGCGGTGGAGATGGCGGCGGCCAACTCGGTGGACAAAGTGGTGCTGGCAACTGGCGGGCGTTCGGAACGATTCGCCATGTCCCTCTTCCCCGAACTGCCCAAAGTGGCGTTCGTGGAAGTGAGCGTGTTCACTGGCGACGGGCTGAAAACGTGCCTGCGGTGCGGCGTGAAGTCCGCCGTCTTTGTAGCGATGATCGGCAAACTGGTGAAGACTGCGCAGGGCCACTTCACGACGCACGTCGCCGGCAATCAGGTGGATATGAATTTCTTGGCCGGCGTAGCCGCCGCGTGCGGCGCGAGCGTTTCGGTGGTAGCCCAAATGCACAGCGCGAACACGGCTCGCCATTACATGGAAATCTGCCTCGCCAACGGTCTGGAGCGCGTGCTTCAGCGGCTGACCGAAATCGCGCTCGACCGGTGCGCCGAGTTCATTGAAGGCCGGATGGATATGGAAATGGCGCTGATAGATTTCGAGGGCGGCGTGTTGGGCCGCGCGGCCCGCCCGCGCATCGCCGACGCGCAAGCCGAGGGCGGCGAGCCGTTCATTCAACGGTTGGCGAAATCGGATGAAGAATTGCGCGACACGCCAGAGGTGGATGAGTTCGAGGAGTGAGTCCATGCATCTCAAAACGATTAAACCGCAGGGCACGCAGAGGTCGCCGGGAAGGCTTTCACCAAGACTCTGCGCTCTCAGCGGTGAATAGCCTCCTGTCACGCATTACGGTATTGGGCATTGCCGACGGTGAGCCGATGGCGCTGGCGCTGCGCGACCGCGTCGTGATGGCGGAGTTGATCGCGGGCGGCGCACGGCATTTGGCGCACTTCCCCGACGCGCGCGGCGAGCGATTCGTGATCGGCAACAACATCGCTGAACTCGTCGCGCGGCTGCGGGGTGCGCTGGCCGGGGACGAATCGGCAGTGGTGCTGGCGTCCGGCGATCCGCTCTTGTACGGCATCGGGGCCACGTTGCGCCGCCACTTCGCCGCCGAACAATTGGAGATCATCCCGGCGGTCTCGTCAGTTCAGCGGGCATTTGCCGCGCTCGGCGAGCCGTGGCACGACGCCCTTTTGCTTACCGCGCATGGCCGGCCGGGGGAGGCGGTGATTGCAGCGCTCACGCCGCTCCGCAAAGCCGCCATCCTCACCGACGCGATCGATACGCCCGCGCGCCTCGCCGGACTTCTGCTGAACGCGAACGGAGACTGCCCGGCGGCGGTGTGTGAACGACTGGGTACGCCAGAGCAACGTCTCAGGCGTGGCACGTTGAGTGAGATCGCTCATCAAACGTTTGACCCGTTAAACGTGATGGTGCTGTTGCCGGAGGCTTCTCCCCCGGACGACTCGGCCTTTGGCGTGCCCGATGAGGCGCTGGAACATGACGGATTGATCACGCATCTCGAAGTGCGCGCCGTCTCGATTGCGTACCTGCGCGGGTGAGCGCGGCGCAAAGCCTGCTGCGTACTCAGGGCTTCACGACTCATCTCACCCAGATCAGCGCAGCACGCTCGCGCCCGTTGCAGGGGAGCGAATATCTGGCAGCGCTCAACCCGGTATTTATTCTGGCGGCGGAAAAGACTCAATGAACACTCACCTCTTTGTGATTGGCCTCGGCCCCGGCGACCCTGAACTGCTCACCCTGAAAGGGCTGAAGCGTTTGCAAGCGGCCTCGGTGGTTTTTGTGCCGCGCAGTTGTGATGGTCAGGATAGTCTGGCGCGGCAGATCGCCGTGCCGCATTTGGATTTGACGCGGCAACGAGTCGTGGAACTGCCGCTGGTGATGGTGCGTGACGCCGATCAATGCATCGAAGCGTGGGAGGCCGCCGCCGAGGTAATGGCGCGCGAAATGCCCGCGAACGGCGCGGCGGCTTACCTGCTGCTTGGCGATCCCTCGCTCTATGGCACGTTCACCTATTTGGCCGGACGGTTGCTGGCCCGGCGGCCCGACGTGACGGTGGAGATCGTGCCCGGCGTTCATTCATACAGCGCGGCGGCGGCGCTGGCTGGTTGGCCGCTGGCGTGCGGCGAGGAGCGCGTGGCGATCTTGCCCGCGGCCTACGAAGATGATCCGGGACTCATCCGCCAATTGTTAACCGAGTTCGACACGTTGATTTTGTTGAAAGCCAACAAAGCCCTCCCGCGTTTGACTCGCATGTTGCGCGCAATGGGCCTGGCTGACCGGGTGCTGATCGCCGAGCGACTTGGCTTCCCCGATCAGCGAGTCTTTCACGGCCTGGCGGCAGTCGAAGGCGCGAGTTTGAATTACTTGTCGTTAGCCATTATTCGGAGGAGGGATTAACCGCGAAGACGCGAAGGACGCTAAGGAAACTTATTATTTTTTTCTTCGCGACCTTTGCGTCTTTGCGGTTCAAGAATCATATGGCCTTATCCCCTCAAGTCTATTTCATCGGCGCCGGGCCGGGCGCGCCCGATCTGATCACTTTGCGCGGCCAACAGATCATCGCCCGCGCCGACTGCGTGCTGTACGCCGACTCGCTGGTGATGCCGGAGATCGCGCAGTGGGCCAAACCGGGCGCAGTCGTCATCCCCACCGCCGAACTCAATCTCGATCAGATCGTCGCGGTGATGACTGAGGCGGTTGAACGGGGGCAGGTTGTCGCCCGTATTCACAGCGGCGACCCGGCGCTCTATGGGGCGATCCACGAACAGATGACCGCGCTCGACGCGCGCAACATCTCGTATGAGATCGTGCCCGGCGTGTCGGCGGTCTTTGCCGCGGCGGCAGCCCTGCGCGCGGAACTCACTGCGCCGGGCCTCACCCAAACGCTGATCTGCACGCGCGTCAGTGGCCGGGCTTCTCCCGTGCCTGAACGCGAGTCTCTGCGCTCGCTCGCCGCGCACGGCGCGAGCCTGGCGATCTTTTTGAGCATCACCAAAGCGCGGCAAGTGCAGGACGATCTGCTCACCGGCTACGCCTCCGAAACGCCGGTCGCCATTTTATATCGCCTCACCTGGCCCGATGAGCAAATTGTGCGTTGTCGTTTGGAGGCGCTGGCCGAAACGGTGCGCGCGGCTGGCTTCACCCGCCACGCGCTGATCATCGTCAGCCCGGCGCTGTCTGCGCCTCACACGGCGGCCTCTAGGTTGTACTCGCCAGAGTTCAAGCACCGGTTCAGAACTCAGAAGGCGGAAGGCGGAAGGCGGAAGTCAGAGGTTGGAAGCCAGCGGTTGGAAGTCAAAGGCCTACACGCCAAACGTACATGGAACGGACCATCAGCCATCAGCCATCTGCCATCTGCCATCATTTCGATCACTCGCGCCGGGACAGAATTGGCCCGCCGACTCGCCGGCCCATTGCAAGCGGTTGCTTACGTGCCTCAACGTTTCGCACAGGAGGGTGAGGCGGCATATTCTGATTCGGTGATAGAGGCCGCCCGCCGCCTGTGGGCGCAACGCCGCGCCCTCATCTTTGTTGCGCCGGTTGCCATTGCGGTGCGAGCGATTGGCCCGCTGGCGCAAGACAAGCACAGCGACGCGGCAGTCGTGGCGCTCGACGAGACCGGAAAATTTGCAGTCAGTGTTTTGGGCGGGCACCTCGGCGGCGCGAACGATCTGGCCCGACAAATCGCCGCGTTCACCGGCGGGCAAGCCGTGATCACGACTGCCAGCGATGCGCAAGAGAGTGCGGCGCTCGATCTGCTCGGCCAGCAGGCGGGATGGAGGTGTGAATCGGGGAGCGCCGTCGCTCGCGCCAGCGCGGCGATCCTCAACGGCGACCCGGTGCACGTGTATGTCGAACCGGGTTGTGATGCCTCGCCCCTCCGCCGCGCGGACTTGCCCGGCCTGGTGTGGTTAGATCGTCTTGAAGCGTTGAACGGTCAGGCCGCCATCGTCATCAGCGACCGGAGCGGATTGCCCATTGATCTCGCGCGAAGCGTCGTCTTCCATCCGCGTTCGCTGGCGGTCGGTATCGGTTGTCGGCGGGGCGTTGCGGTTGAGACCCTCGAAGCCGTCGTCCGCGGCGCGCTCGAAAAAGCAGGTCTGTCATTCACCTCGGTGGCCTGTTTGGCGACGGCCCGCGCCAAAGCCGAAGAGCCCGGCTTGCTGGCCTTTGCCGAAAAGTTCAATCTGCCCCTACGCATTTACGACGATGATGAAATCAACGCGCTCGCCGCGCGCGTGCCCCTCAGCCCATCGGCGGCACGCGAGAAATTGGGCTTGCCCGGCGTGGCCGAGCCATGCGCGATGCTGGCCGCGAAGGCTACGGCATTGTTGGCCGCCAAACGCGCCGAGGATGGGGTGACGGTTGCGGTTGCCAGACTCGTCTCCCCGGTCGGTGTTTCTCCGACGGCGGAGGCGCTGGGGTGAAGGAGTATTGGTTCTAACGCAATGAACAAACTTCTCACATTAATCAGCCTCGGGCCGGGCGGTCTGGAATATCTGCCGCCCATCGCGCGTCAGGCAATCGAATCGGCCGAGATCGTGATCGGCTATCGGCTGTACCTGGATTTCATCCGCCCGATGCTCTCGCCGACTCAAACGGTTATCGAAAGCGCGTTGGGCGAGGAAATGGATCGCGCGAACCGGGCCATTGATCTCGCGGCGAAGGGGAAGCGCGTGGCACTGGTCTCCAGTGGGGATGTGGGCATCTACGCGATGGCCGGGCCGGTGTACGAGGCGCTGCGCGCTCGCAACTGGCAGACCGGCGACCGACTCGATTCGCCCGAAGTGCAAGTGATCCCCGGTATCAGCGCCCTGCAAGCGGCGGCGGCGCAGTTGGGCGCGCCGATGGCTCACGACTTCTGCGCTATCAGCCTGAGCGATCTGCACACCGACTGGGCCGTGATCGCCCGGCGGATCGACGCGGCGGGGCGCGGCGATTTTGTGATCGCCTTCTTCAACCCGCGCAGTCGCGAGCGCGATTGGCAGTTGGTCGAAGCCCAACGCATTTTGCTTTTGCATCGTTCACCCGATACGCCTGTGGCGTTGGCACGAAGTGTGACTCGCCCCGAAGAGCAGATCACTCTGACCACACTTGGCGCGCTCGATGTGACTCAAGTGGATATGTTCACCCTCGTCATCATCGGCAACAGCCAGACGGCGCGGCTGGGTGGTCAACTGGCGACACCGCGCGGGTACACGGTTCGGTCACCGGACACTTGCACCGGCACGCCAGTGCGGCGTG
Organism: Chloroflexota bacterium; assembly: GCA_016200785.1. Taxonomy (GTDB): domain Bacteria; phylum Chloroflexota; class Anaerolineae; order Anaerolineales; family JACQED01; genus JACQED01. Next base: position 1,821 of record JACQED010000118.1, on the reverse strand, counting down.
GAACGGACGAAACGGATGATGGGAACCGGGGGAATTACCCCATCACCTTCACCACGTTGCGCAACGCGCCCGCGGTGGTGGTGGGCGGCGGGCCGGTGGCCGAACGGAAAACGCGCGGCCTGCTCGCCGCCGGGGCGCGGGTGCGATTGATCGCGCCGCAGATCACCTCTGTTTTGCGGAAGCATATCGAAGCGGGCGAAGTGGAATGGGTCGCGCGGCCCTATCGCGCGGGTGATGTGATGGGTGCGCGCCTCGCTTTTGCCGCCACGAATGATCGGGCGGTGAACGCCGCCATCGCGCGCGAATGCCGCGCGGCGGGCATTCCGGTGAACGTTGCCGACTCGTCTGCCGAATGCGCGTTCACGCTCCCGGCAGTTGCGCGCCGCGACGGGTTGACGATTGCCGTGAGCACCGCCGAACACGATCCGAGCCGCGCGGCGCGCGTGCGCGACCGTCTATTGCAATTGGATGATTTGGGATGAAGGGATTTGTCACTCTGATCGGCGCCGGGCCGGGTGATCCCGGTTTGCTTACGGTGGCCGGGGCCGCCGCCATCCAAAAGGCGACAGCCGTCGTGCATGATGCGTTGGTGAGCGAGGCGATTTTGGCGCAGGCCTGCCCCAACGCCGAACGCTACGATGTCGGCAAACGCGCGGGGCAACACAATACTTCGCAAGACGAAATCAACGATCTTTTGATCGCGCTCGCTCGCGCCGATCAGGTGGTGGCGCGATTAAAAGGCGGCGACCCATTTGTATTCGGGCGCGGGGGGGAAGAGGCCGAAGCGCTGAAGCGGGCGGGGATTCCGTTTCGGATCATTCCCGGTGTGACGAGTGTCGTCGCCGTCCCGGCCGCGGCGGGCATCCCGATCACCCACCGCGGTTTGGCGGCCTCGGTGGGCATCGTCACCGCGCACCGGTTGGATGGGGCCGACGCGCCGGATTGGGACGCGCTGGCCCGGTTGGACACGGTGGTGGTGTTGATGGGCGCGGAACGTTTGTCGTCCATCGCGCAACGTTTGATCGAAGCCGGGCGCAGTCCGCAAACGCCTGTCGCCTGCATTCAGTCGGGCACACTGCCGCAACAGCGCGAAGTCATCGGCACGTTGGCCGACATTGCCGAACGCACACACGCCGCCGAACTAGGCTCACCGCTGATCATCATCGTCGGCAATGTAGTGCGCGTGCGGGAGTTGATCGGTTATGGCTGATCGCGTTGCGCGAGTGGTGATCGCCGCGCCCCATAGCGGCAGCGGCAAGACGACTCTGACTGCCGGATTGATCGCCGCGTTGAGCCGCCGCGGCTTGCGGGTGCAGCCGTTCAAGGTGGGGCCGGATTATATTGACCCGACCTATCACACGTTGGCGGCGGGGCGAACCTGCCGCAACCTCGACTCGTGGATACTGCACGATGATCGTTGGCTGGAGTTGTTCGACCGGGCAACGCGCGGGGCCGATTGCGCCGTGATCGAGGGCGTAATGGGATTGTACGACGGCGCGCGTTACGACGCCGAGACCGGGAGCACGGCGGAGATCGCGAAACGTCTCGATGCGCCGGTGGTGATCGTGATCGACGCGGCGAAGATGGCGCGCAGTGCGGGGGCGATGGCTCTCGGTTTGATGATGTTTGATCGTGAATTGCAGATCGCCGGTTTCATCGCCAACCGCGTGGGGAGCGAGTCGCATGGGCGCGGTGTGGCGGCGGCTATCGAAGCGGCCACCGGCAAACGGTGTTTTGGCTGGATACCGCGCGAAGCCGCGCTGTCGATTCCCGAACGACATCTCGGCCTGATCCCAACCGGCGAATCGGGCGAGTGGCGCG
>JACQED010000117.1 GCA_016200785.1 Chloroflexota bacterium | reverse complement strand
CCTCCGACACAGCCTGCTCCGCCTGTCACGTGCCGGACGGCGCCGAGTTCGATGCCTCGGTCACCGGCGCGCATGTCATCCCGATCAACTCGACGAACATCAAGGGTGTGAAGTTGGAAATCGTCAGCGTCGAAGGAGCGGTGCCTGGCGGCTCACCGGTTGTAACCTTCAAGGTCACAAACAACGTCGGCGAGGCGATTGCCCCTGTCGGTATGGATTACCTGGCCGTGACGCTCGCCGGGCCGACCAGCGACTACGTCAATCGCGTGACGGAAACGATCTACCGCAAAGCCGACCCGCTCCCGCCCCCGCCAGAGGTCGAAGACGCAGGCGGCGGCGCCTTCAAGTACACCTTCAAAGCGAAGATCCCCAAAGAAGCGACCGGCACTTACGCCGTCGCCATGGAGGGGTACGTCATGGAGACGATTGAAGGCGTGAAGGATCCAGTGCGGGTGCCCGGTTTCAACCCGGTGACTTACGTGGCCCTCGACGGCGGCAAGCCGGTGGCACGGCGGAAGGCAGTGGATCGCGACAACTGCAACAAGTGCCACCAGAACCTCGCCCTGCACGGCACGATCCGGCAGAACACCGAATACTGCGTGCTGTGCCACAACCCGATGGGCACTGACGAGGCTCGCCGTCCGTCAGATGCCATGCCCCCGAACACCATCAACTTCCGGGTGCTGATCCACCGCATCCACAGCGGCGCGGAGGCCGCGAAGATCTACGGCTTCGGCGGCACGCTGAACGACTTCAGCGACGTCGAGTTCCCCGGCGATCTGGCCGCCTGCCAGACATGTCACGTGACCGGGACTTACGGTCTGCCGCTCGCCAAAGGCGTCCAGCCGACGATCATCACCCAGGCCGGCAAGGTAGTCTCGATGACCCTGCCAATCCGATCGGTCTGCACGGCCTGCCACGACGGCACTGCGGCGGGCGGTCACAGCGAACTGATGACGACCGGCTCCGGCATCGAAACCTGCGAGGTATGCCATGGTGCAGGCCGCGAGTTCGACGTGACGAAGGTCCACCACTAGCCGATGAGGTAAGCCCGCTGTTCGCCTGATCGTCCCGATATAGACCTGCCAGGTCTTCAAGACCTGGCAGGTCAGGGAATGCGATGAAACGACTACCGCCCGGTCTCATTCGTGTCATTCAATATATCGCCATCATCACACTGGCTCTCGGCGTATTTCTGGCGGTGATCTTTTCGTGGGGCGCGCGCACGGCTCACGCCTTGCCCGAGTATGCCGCGCGCACCGGCGAGCCATGCGCCACCTGCCACGTCAGCCCCGGCGGCGGCGGCCCGCGCACTCTGCGTGGATTGCTGTGGGCGGCGCGCGGCCGGCCCGACAAGGTTCCGACTCTGCCGGGCCTGCTCATCGCCCCCGGCGTCCGAGACGGCGCAGAACTCTTCGACATCGCTTGCGCCGCGTGTCACGGCTCGAAAGGCGAAGGACTCTTCGCCATCGGCCTGGTGCGAACCGGCGTCTCCAAACCCGCCGTGCGATCCTTTGTCCAGCATGGCATCCCAGGCCGTGGCATGCCCGCCTTCGAGGGCCAGTTCACCGACGCTCAACTGGAAGCACTGGTGACCTTTGTTGCCGGCCTGGCGGACGGCGAGATCGAACCCTTGCCGGATTCTTATCCCCTGCCACCGGCTCGCTTCACCTGCAAACCTGTGACGCCGACGGCGAGGTGTGGAGGCAACTGACGTGGCCGCCCCACTCACCCGTCGTCAGTTTCTGAAACTCGCCGCCACCGCCGGCGGCAGCGCCGCCGTAGCAGGCGGCCTGCAAACGCTTCTGGCCGGGGGAACGGCCAGCGCTTCCGGCGGCGCGCTGGTCACTTCGGCAAATGAAACCATCGTGCCCGGCGTGTGCCTGCTGTGCTCGAGCGGGTGCGGCATCCTCGCCCGTGTCGTGGACGGTCACGTTGTCAAACTCGAAGGCAACCCGATGCACCCGATCAACCTCGGCGCGCTGTGCCCCAAAGGGCAGGCCGCGCCGGAGTTGCTCTACAACCCCGATCGCCTCACCGGGCCAATGAAGCAGGCCGGCGCACGTGGTTCGGACAACTGGCAACCGATCTCGTGGGACGAGGCCGTTCAAAGAGTTGCGCGAAAACTGAGCGACCTGCGCGCCGCCGGCCACCCCGAACGCGCCGCGCTGATGCATGGCGAGGCGCGCGGGCAACTGCGATCTTTCTTCGAATATTTCATGCAGGTCGTCGGCTCGCCCAACGTTATCTCCCGCGAGAGCCTGAACGTCGCCGCCGCTAAACTCGGCGTCTACCTCACGCAGGGCGTTTACGATCTCCCGGCCTACGATCTCGAAAACAGCAAGTACGTGCTGGCCTTCGGCGCGAGTCTGCTGGAGGCCGGGCGCGTGCCGCAACGTATGGTCTCCGGGATCTCGTATCTCCGCCGGGGCCGCGCCGACCGGGGCAAGGTCGTCGTGATCGATCCGCGCCAGGGCGTGAGCGGCGCAAAAGCCGACGAGTGGATTCCCATCGCCCCCGGCACGGACGCCGCGCTCGCCCTCGGCATCGCCCACGTCATCATCCGCGCCGGGCTGGTAGACTCCGACTTCATTCACAACTACGGCTTTGGCTTTGAAGATTTCCCGGATGACGCCGGCAAGGTTTTGCACCAGGGATTCAAATCGTTCGTGCTGGAGAATTACGACCCGGCACGGGTCGAGGAAATCACCGGCGTAACCGCCACCACTATCTCACGCCTCGCGGGCGAGTTCGCCGGGAACAAGCCGGCGGTGGCCGTCCTGCCCGGCAAGGGCGGATTGCTCAACGGCAGTATCAACGGCCTGTACGCGGCGATGGCGATCCACACGCTCAACGGGCTGGTCGGCAGTATTGACGTGCGCGGCGGCGTGCTGACTCAGCGTTACTTCCCGTGCGTCGAATGGCCCGCCCTGCCCGCCGACCCGGCCGCCGAAGCAGGCCGAGCGCTGGAACGGGTTGACGGCGCGGGGACGCAGTTCCCGTTGGCGCGTCACGCCTATCAAGCTGTCGCCGACCGCGTCCTCGCCGGTGACTCGTTGGAAGCCCTGTTCCTCTACGACGCCAACCCGGCCTACGAAGCCCCCGGCGGCGCGCGCTTTATCGAAGCCTTCGACAAGATTCCGTTCGTCGTTTCGTTCGCCTCGTTCCTGGATGAGTCCGCGCAATACGCCGACCTCGTCCTGCCGGAGCCGACGTTCCTCGAACGCTATCAAGACGACGCCATCGAAGGCCTCGGCTACCCCGGCGTCGGCCTGCGCCAGCCGGTCATCCCGCCGCGATACGACACACTCAACACCGGCGATTTTCTCCTGCGCGTGGCGCAAGCCATGGGCGATCCCGTAGCGGGCGCTCTCCCGTGGAAGACGTACGACAAAGTGATCCAGTATCGCTTGAGAGGAATCAACACCGATTGGGAGACGCTAAAGGAACTTGGCGTGTGGATCACGCCCGGCTACCGCTTCGCGCGGCGCGGGAGTGAGAAGTGGATCGGCGAAGTGGTGGGCCGCGACCGCGCCCTTGCGCCGCGCGACGGCCGCTTCGACTTCTACAGCCGCGAACTCAACTGCCTGATCGGAGGGCGAACGACTGAGGAACTCAATGCGTTTGGCCTCTCGCAGACAGGCGACGCGGTTTTCCTGCCGCATCACGAACCCGTGACCGACGCGGGTGATCCGGCGGAGTTTCCCTTCCGCCTCAACGTGATCACGTTGATGAGCCTCGGCCCGGTCGGCGCGGCGGCGAACATGCCCACCCTGCAGGAGATCAGCGGCATGACGGTGGGCGAGACGTGGGACAGTTGGCTGGAGATGAACCCGGAGGCCGCTAAGAAACTCGGCCTGCGCGACAAAGACCCGGTCTGGGTGGAGAGTCCGTTCGGCAAGGCGAAGACGAAGGTGCGACTTGTGAAAGCCCTGCGCCCCGACGTGGTGAACCTGCCCTACAACCAGGGCCACACCGCCATCGGGCGCTGGGCGAAGGATCGCGGCGTGAACGGGGTGGCCCTGCTCACCCCGGCCAGCGAGCCGGTCAGCGGATTGGCCGCGTTTACGAATACGCGAGTGAAAGTGTACCGAGGATAACTTCAAACTCCAAAAATCAAACTCCCAAGCACGGCTGTCAATCTGGGATTTGAAGTTTGGAATTTGAAGTTTGGAGTTACCCATGCGTTGGTCCATGGTGATCGATCTCGACAAATGCGTTGCCTGCCAGGGGTGCAGTATCGCCTGCCGCTTCGAGAACAACACCCCGGCGGTCAAGCCGAGTGAGGCCCTCAAAGGGCGCGCCGTCCGTTGGAACGACGTCTTCCCCATGCCGATCAATCCAACCGAAGTCACCGGCGAATACCCCAACGTGCAGACGCGCTACCTGACTCGCCCGTGCATGCACTGCGATAACCCGCCGTGTATCAAGGTCTGCCCGGTGCAGGCGACGTTCAAAGACGAAGAGGGTCTGGTGCGGCAGAACTACGCCCGCTGTATCGGCTGTCGCTTCTGCACCGTGGCCTGCCCCTACGGCGTACGGTATTTCAACTGGCACGTGCCGGAATGGTCTGTAGAGACGTTGCACGATTTTGCTTGGCAAAATCGAACGTCTTTACCATTGCCGGCAACGTCTGTACCGGCCCCCGAATACGCCAACCCGGATCGGATCGAAGGCGAGGGCGACCTCGAAGGCCCGGCCATCCGGCCCAAAGGCGTGGTCGAGAAATGCACCTTCTGTGTTCACCGCCTCCAAAAAGCGCGAGCGCGGGCCGAAGCCGAGGGACGTGCCTTCCGCGCCGACGAATATGTCCCGGCCTGCGTGCAGACCTGCACCGGCAAGGCCCGCTTCTTCGGCGACTTGGACGACCCGAGGAGCACCGTCTCGTTGCTGGCGAAAAGCCCGCGCGCTTTTCGCTTGCTAGAGGACGTGGGCACGCATCCCAAAGTCATCTACCTGCGAGAGTGGTAGGTCATGCTCAAAGTTGATCACCGCGATAAAGAGAAACTGATCGACCCGCTCTTCCGCACCGGCCCGCGCTTCCAGCTGGCGGCCCTGGCTTTTCTGGCAGTCATCGGCTGGGGCGTCTACATGTACCTGCGGCAGTTGATCCTCGGCCTCGGCGAAACCGGCATGACACGCCCCACTTACTGGGGCGTCTACATGGTGAATTTCATTTTCTTCATCGGCATCAGCCACGCCGGGACGCTGATCTCGGCCATCCTGCGCGTCACCGGCGCGGAGTGGCGGCGGCCGATCACCCGCGTGGCCGAGGCCGTCACCGCCTTCGCCCTCGTCGTCGGCACGCTCCAGATCATCGTTGACATGGGCCGCCCCGACCGGTTGATCTTCGTCATTCTGCACGGGCGGCTGCAATCGCCTATCCTGTGGGACGTAGTCTCGGTGACGGCGTATTTCCTCGGTTCGGTGACCTACCTGTACCTGCCGCTCATGCCCGACGCCGCCATCCTGCGCGATTACTGTACAGACGCCCCGGCGGGGCGCCTCTACGCGCCCGCCTGGCAACGCACCCTGTACACCGTGCTGGCCCTCGGCTGGCGCGGTACCCGCGCGCAGTGGGAACGGCTGGAAAAAGCCATCGCGGTCATGGCGGTCTTCATCATTCCGGTGGCGGTGTCGGTGCACACCATCATCTCCTGGATTCTGGCGACGACGGTGCAACCCGGCTGGCACTCGTCCATCTTCGGCCCGTACTTTGTCGCCGGGGCAATCTTCTCCGGCATCGGCGCGCTGTTCATCGCCATGACCGCCGTGCGAAAAGTGCTGGGGCTGGAGCAGTACATCGCCGAGCGGCAATACCGCAATCTCGGCCTGCTCTTCGTCACCATGAACGCGATCTGGGCGTACTTCACCTACGCCGAACATCTCAGCATTGCGGCGGGCCAACAGACCGAGGAATTCCCGGTGTTGGCGAGCAAATTGTGGGGCGAGTTTGCGCCCGGCTTCTGGGCGATGATCGGGTTGATGGTTGTGGCGTTCTGGGTGCTGGTCGTGCCGAAGTTGCTCCCCGCTTCCGCCGCGCGCGTGCCGGTATTCCGGCCACGGTACGCGCTGGCCTCGGCCAGTGTAGCGGCGGTCACGGGGTTTGTGCTCGTCTCGTCACAACCTGCTCCCGTGAGTCTCGTCCTGGCCGCCGCCGAAAGAGCCGCCCTGACCGAACCGGCCATCCGTACCCTGGGCTGGGCTTTCATAGCCCTGCTCATGATCGGCGTGGGGCTGGGCGTGAGCCCGTGGCTCAAGGCGCGGCCGGTGACGGCCTCGGTGATCGCGGCGGCGTGCGTCGTCGTCGGCATGTGGCTGGAGCGCTGGAACATCATCGTGCCCACGATGACCCACCCGCGCCTGATCCCCTACGCCGTGTATCAACCCACCCTCACCGAGGTCTCCCTCACCGCCGCCTCGCTGGCATTGTTCGGCTTGATGTTTCTGGTTTTCTTCAAACTGTTCCCGGCCGTTTCCATCTGGGAAGTGGCCGAGGGGCGCGTGATCGAAGAGGCGCAATCCAAGATCGTCATCCCCGCGCCGGAGCCAAGTGAGATGAAACGGCTGCGGCGGTGGGGGACAAGACATTGATGATTGCAGATCGCAGATTGCAGATTAAGGATTTCGACCGGCAATCTGCAATCCGCAATCCACAATCTGCAATCCAGAGGAGTCTCTCATGCCAAATCAACCCTACCTCATCGCCGGGGCCTTCGTTGTACTGCTGCTGTTGATCGTCCCGGCAGTCAAGATCGTCCAGCAATACCAGAAGGGAGTGGTGTT
>JACQED010000116.1 GCA_016200785.1 Chloroflexota bacterium | reverse complement strand
GTTCTATGTCGTTCAGACTGCGCAAAGGGTGATCGAGCGTTGTCTCCTGATGACCACCGACCCCGGCGACCTGGTGCTCGACCCGACGTGCGGGAGTGGGACAACGGCCTACGTCGCCGAGCAGTGGGGGCGGCGGTGGATTACGATTGACACCTCGCGCGTGCCGCTGGCCCTCGCCCGCCAGCGATTGCTCACCGCCACCTTCCCGTATTACGATCTCAAAGACGAGAGTCGCGGCCCGGCGGGCGGGTTCGTTTACAAGCGCAAACAAAACAAGCGCGGCGAGGAGATCGGCGGCATTGTCCCGCACGTCACGCTCAAATCCATCGCGCAGAACGAGCCGCCGGAAGAGGAAGTGCTGGTGGATCGGCCCGAAGAAGTGAGCGGGGTGACGCGGGTGTGCGGGCCGTTTACGGTGGATGCGACGATTCCGACGCCGATGGACGTGGAGGGTGAAGCGTCGAGCGTGGAGCGAGAGGAGTCGCTTCACGCTCTACCCTCCACGCTCCACGATTACCAAGCGCGAATGCTGGAGGCGCTGCGGCGGGTGGCGACACTGCGTCTGCCGGACAACCGGACGGTGACGTTCAAGAACGTGAGGCCGCCGACGAAGAGTCTGTCGCTGTCTGCCGAAGCAATGGTGGACGCAAGCGCGCCGGGACAGAAGCCATCGCTGATGGACGTGGTAGACGAGGCCGAAGAGAAGAGTGGGCGGCGGTTGCCGCTATCGCAGAAACCAGTAGCGTTTGTGTTCGGCCCGGAGAACGGCGCGGTGACCGAAACGCTCGTCTTCAACGCCGCCAAAGAAGCCTTCGCTAAGTCGTACTCGCACCTGTACGTCATCGGCTTCGCCATCCAGCCCAACGCCCGGCAGTTGGTCGAGAAATGCGAAACGGCGATCGGCATCGCGGCGACTTACGTGCAGGCCACGCCCGACCTGATCATGGGCGACCTGCTCAAGAACCTGCGCTCCAGCCAAATCTTCTCCATTGTTGGCTCGCCGGACGTGAAACTCACCCGGCTCAAGCGTAAGAGCGACGACGGGGAAACGCTCTTTCAAGTAGAACTACTGGGGCTGGACGTATTCGACCCGATCCGCATGGAAACCGATCACCGGGCGGGCGACGATGTGCCGGCGTGGTTGCTCGACGCCGACTACAACGACCTGTGCTTCCACGTCTCACAAGCCTTCTTCCCGCGCACCAGCGCATGGGAGAATCTCAAGCGTGCGTTGAAGGCGAGTTACGAAGACTCGGTTTGGGATCATCTGGCCGGGACCGTGAGTGAGCCGTTCGCGGCGGGCCAGCGCGTGCAGATTGCAGTGAAGGTGATTGACGACGGGGGGAATGAGTTGTTGGTGGTGAGGAAGTTGGGGGAAGCGGAGAGGGAGAAATGAGAGGTGAGAAGTCGGAAGTCAGAGGGGAATCGGAATGATCAAACGAGTCACGCTGAAGCGTTTCAAGCGATTCGCTGACGAGACTTTCGACCTGCCGGGCAATGTCGTGCTGGCGGGGCCAAACAACACCGGCAAGACGACCCTGCTGCAGGCGATCGCGGTGTGGAATCTCGCTCTGCGGAAGTGGCGCGAGAACGGTGACCTGTCCCGACACGGAAGTGCCTATGCCCGCGCGCCAGTCACACGCGAGTCCTTCACAGCCGTGCCTCTGCGCGAGTTCAGCCTGCTGTGGGCCGGGCGCGAGATCACGCGAGGCAGCATTGAAATCGGCTTGGAGCATGCTTCTGGCTGGAAATTGACGATGGCGTTGGAATACGACAGCACCGTGCAGATTTACGCCCGTCCCCATGCCGAGACTACTTACGAGACATTGGAGAAAGCGCAACTCGACATCATTCACGTACCTCCGTTCTCCGGCCTCGGTACAGACGAGCCGGTTTATCAGCGCCCCAAGCAGGATCAACTCATCGGACAAGGCAAGCCGGGCGACATCCTGCGCAACCTTTTGGTGGAAGTCGCCAGAGGCGATCGGTGGAAAGACTTGTATGCAGCCATCGAAGGACTGTTCGGGTATCGCCTGCAAGCGCCGGATGACAGTCTCGCCAATATTCTGGCCGAGTACACTATGCCGGGTAGCGCCAAACGTTACGACATCGCCAGCGCGGGCAGCGGTTTCCATCAAGTGCTCATGCTGTTGGCGTTCTTCTATGCCCGCCCGGCATCTATTCTCTTGCTCGATGAGCCGGACGCGCACCTGCACATCATCCTTCAGGCGCGCATCTACGACACGCTCAAGCGAGTCGCGCTGGAACAGAGGTCGCAACTGATCATCGCCACGCACTCCGAAATCATCATCGGCGCAACATCTCCCGAGCGTGTCATCACCTTCTATGGCAAGCCACACATTCTGGCCGAGACGCTCGATCGCAAGCGGCTGGTGGAAGCGTTGGCTCTGCTCGACTCGACCGATCTCATGCTGGCCGATCAAGCGCCGGGCATTTTATACGTGGAAGGCTCGACCGATCTGGACATTCTCCGCGAATGGGCTCGCATCCTCAATCACCCGCTCGACTCAAAGTTTCTTCGCGCCGACTTATTCTGGCATCCAAACGGCGGCGGCGAATCCGAAGAAGCCAAGCAACACTTCAACGCGCTACTGGCCGCAAAGCCGGATATGCGCGGCGTTCTGCTGGTGGATGGCGACACGCGAATCAACCCTTCCGAGCCGGATGAACTCGGAGAGCGCGGCAAACTTCACCGGATAAAGTGGAATCGCCGCGAGATCGAAAGCTATCTGATACATCCCAAAACGCTGACCCGCTTCCTCGAAAGGACGATCGGGCCGGGTGAAATCTCAGCCCCGGCAATCACGGCCGGGCTTGAGTACGTGGAAAAGCAAATGGGCACGCCATTCATCAACGATCCTTTGACAGAAACCGAGCTACTTCGGAGCGCAAGGGCGAGCAAGACCATACTACCGGGCTTTTTGCAGGCCGCCGGAATCCACGCCTTCGAGAAATCGGACTTCTACGAAATCGCCGCTGTTCAAAAGCCCGAAGAACTGCCTCCCGAAGTGCCCGAAAAACTCGATCTGATTGCGAAGGCCCTCGGACTATGAGCGGCTACGAAGTTCCTGACCCGATCATCAACCGTCCGTTCGATGAGCCACAGCAGTATTGGCACATCGTCGAGGGCGAGCCGCCCGAACTGCGCCCGGTTCGCCGCTTGCCTCTTTACTACTACCGCCCGCCGAACTACGGCACGAGCCGCGATCCGCGCGGGCGCGAGAGCGAAGCCGGCATCGCCATCGAACTTAAACTCGTCACGCTCATCCGGCAAAAGGTGAAAGACTGGCGCGAGGCCGGATATCCGGGCGCAAGCCGGGCAACGCTCGAACTGCTGAACTGGTGGGCGCGCGAGGGCCGCAAGCAACCGCTCTTCTTCGCCCAGCGCGAAGCCGCCGAAACGATCATTTTCCTCACCGAGGCCCGCGCCGATTTCCTGCAGGGCATCTCGATTCCGCGCGACGACATCGGGCGCGGCGAGAAAAACGCCTTCAACCGCTACGCTTGCAAGATGGCGACCGGGAGCGGCAAGACGACGGTGATGGGAATGCTGGCGGCCTGGAGCATCCTCAATAAACTCAGCGCCCGGGGCGACGCGCGCTTTTCCGACGTCGTCCTCGTCGTCTGCCCCAACCTCACCATCCGCAACCGCCTGCAAGAACTCGATCCGCTGCGCGGCGAGGCCAGCCTGTATCTCACCCGCGATCTCGTGCCGCCGCACCTGATGACTCTGCTCACTCAAGGCCGGGTGATCGTCACCAACTGGCACGTCTTCGAGCCGCACGAAGTCAACACGGCCGGCGGCGATTCCGGGCGCGTCGTCAAGCGCGGCGTGCCGGTCGAAGTCACGGTGAAGCGCGTGGTTGACGGGCGCAGGCAGGAAGTAAAAGAGATTCACTATCTCGAATCTGATACTGCGCTGGTTCAGCGGGTGCTGGGGCGCGAAGTAGGCGGCAAGAAAAACATTCTCGTGATGAATGACGAGGCCCATCACGCCTATCGTATCCGGCAAGATGAGCCGGACGAATACGAAGACGAGATTTACGGCGAGGCGGAAGAAGCCGAGGAGCAGGTCAAGGAGGCCACCGTCTGGATTGACGGGCTAGACAAGATTCACCGCTTGCGCGGCATCAATATCTGTGTGGACCTCTCAGCCACGCCTTACTATCTCAACCGCGTGGGGCAGGAAGCCAACCGCCCGTTCCCGTGGGTGGTGAGCGACTTCGGCTTGCAGGACGCGATCGAAGCCGGCATGGTCAAGATTCCCCAACTGGCTGTCCGCGATAGCACCGGCGCGGAGATACCGGCTTACTTCAACGTCTGGCGCTGGATCATGGAGCCGGGCCGGCTCACTCCGGCGGAACGCGGCGGTAGCCGGGCCGATCCCAAACCCGAAGCGGTGCTCAAATGGGCGCACACGCCGATCTCTCAGTTGGGCGGGCTGTGGGAAAAAACGTTCGAGGAATGGCAGAAAGAGCCGGAACTACACCCGACCCCGCCGGTCTTTATCATCGTCTGCAAGACCACTAAATTGGCCAAAGTGATCTTCGAATGGTTAGCCGACGGAAAACAACCACCCGGCATCGCGCCTCCCAAACTCGCAGGCTTTCGCAACCACGACGGCCAGATCAACACCATCCGGGTGGATACCAAAGTCATCCACGAAACCGATACCGAGGGGAGCAAAAGCGACGAAGATCGCTGGATGCGCTTCACGCTCGACACAGTGGGCAAGACATCATGGCCGACCGACTCTCAAGGTCGCCCGCAGTATCCGCCAGACTTTGAGGCATTGGCCGAAAAATTGAAACGCCCACTCCATCCGCCGGGGCGCGACGTGCGGTGTATCGTCAGCGTTGGCTTCCTTACCGAAGGCTGGGATTGCACCACCGTCACCCACATCGTCGGCCTGCGCCCATTTCTCTCGCAATTGCTCTGCGAACAAGTCGTGGGCCGGGGCTTGCGCCGCACGAACTACGACCTCGGCCCGGAGGGAAAGTTCACCGAAGAGATCGCCAGAATCTACGGCGTGCCGTTCGAGATCGTTCCGTTCAAGACACCCCCGAGCGGGGCGACCCCGCGAATCAAACGCTATCACGTTCACGCTATCCCAGAGAAGCAGGCATTTGAAATCGTGTTCCCGCGCCTCGAGGGTTATACCACCGCCATTCGCAACCGCGTCATAGTCAATTGGGATTCCGTCCCACCCCTCATGCTCGACCCGACCCAAATCCCGACCGAAGTTGAAATGAAGGCCGGTCTGCTGAACAACAAGGGTCGGCACTCACTCTCCGGCCCGGGCCGGGTGGACGACGTGACCCTGCGCGAATGGCGCGCCAAAGTGCGCGTGCAGGAGTTGGAATTTGATCTGGCGACGGGATTGGCGCGCGACGCCATCGCGGGTGGGCAGTGCGACATTCCGGCCCACGTCCTCTTCCCGCAAATGCGCGGTATCGTCCGACAATACCTCGACACGCGAGTCGAGCGCGCTCCCGGCGCCGACCTCAAAGATTTGTTTCTCTCGCCCTATTACGGCTGGCTGATCGAGCGGCTGACACTGGCCGTTCGCGGCGATGACGAGGGCGGAGCCGTGCCCGAACTCCCGCGCTACGAAATCAGTCGCGGCCCCGGTTCGACTCGTGAAGTGGATTTCTGGACGAGCCGCGAGGTACGCGAGGTCAATAAATCGCATCTCAACTACGTTGTGGCCGACACACAGAAATGGGAACAATCGGCGGCATTCTATATTGACAAAGGCGAAAACGTCGTTGCCTTTGCCAAGAACACCGGACTCGGATTTGCCATTCCCTATTTGCACAACGGGCAGATGCACGACTACGTGCCCGATTTTCTAGCCCGATTGCAATGGCGAGGCCGCGAGGTCGGTACGCTGATTCTCGAAACCAAAGGCTACGACGAGTTGGCCGAAGTCAAGCGGGCGGCAGCGGAACGTTGGATCGCCGCCGTCAACGCAGATGGGCGATATGGAAAATGGATTTACCGCCTCGTTCGTCGGATCGCAGAGGTTGAGGCGGCAGTCAAATCCTCGGCAGAGGAATTAGTCGAATGACCCGCCTCAAAGACCCCGTCGCCGGCCTCACCCACCTCGCGGCCACGTTCGTCGCCATCGCAGGTACGGTGGCGCTGTGGTTGATCGCTCAAGGCGATCTCGCCAAGCAACTTTCACTGCTCGTTTATGGCCTCAGCCTGATCGCGCTGTACGCCGCGAGTTCGGCCTATCATCTGATCAGGACTTCGGAGGCGCGCACCGCGGCTCTGCGCAAGTTCGATCACGCGGCCATCTTCGCGCTCATCGCCGGCAGCTTCACGCCGCCGTGCTTCAACCTGCTGACCGGCGCGTGGCGCGCGGGCGTGCTCGGCGGCATCTGGGCGATCGCGCTGGCCGGCATCACCTTCAAGATCGCGACGATCCAGACTCATCGCTGGATCAACGTCGCCATCTATCTGCTGATGGGCTGGTTCGGCATAGTCCCGACGATAAAACTGTTCGGCACGCTGCCGCTCACTGCATTCAGCTGGCTCCTGCTCGAAGCGTTGTTCTTCACTGTCGGGGCGGTGATCTACGGCACGAAGCGTCTCAATTTACTCCCCGGCGTGTTCGGCTTTCACGAACTCTGGCACCTGTTCGTCATCGGCGGCACGGTGAGCCACTTCATGCTGGTGCTGTTGTATGTCGTGCCCTATGTCAGAGTGACCTGATATGCATGAAACCCGCCTCGGAAACCTGTTTGGGTTGACTCTCACCGCCGTGCCATCGGCGTTCGTCGGCTCACTCGGGCTGTGGGCGATCTCGAGCGGTATCGCGGCCGGCTGGCTGAAGCTCTCGCTCGGCGAAGCAATCGTCGGCGGCTGGATCGCATTGTTGATTCACTGGGCCTGCGAGATCATTCATCAACTCGGCCACGCTCGGGCCGCGCGGCGCGCGGGCTATCCGATGAGAGGCATTCGGATGTGGGGGGTGTTGTCGGCGTCGATCTACCCCGAAGACGAGGGCGAATTGCCGGCGCGGGTTCACGTGCGCCGCGCGCTTGGCGGGCCGTTCATAAGCCTGCTGGTCAGCCTCGCGACCGGCATCATCGCCGTACTGCTGTTCCCGTTCAACGGTCTGGCCCGCAACCTCTCTCTGTTCGCGTTTGCCGACAACTTCTCAGTATTCACGCTCGGCGCGTTCGCGCCGCTGGGCTTCACCGACGGCAGCACGTTGTTGCGGTGGTGGGGGAAGACCTAATCGGGGCAATGCGCCGAATTCTCGCAACCGCCGTCGTCGCGATCTTGGCGGCGGGAATGGTCGGCCTGGGCGTTTGGCAGTTGCGCCGTTTGAGCGAACGGCGCGCGCACAACGCCGAGATCGTCCTGCGAATGGCCGAGCCGCCCATCTCCCTCAACGATCCAATCTCGAACGTCCAATCTCTTGATTTTCACTCCGTCGTCGTCGAGGGCAC
>JACQED010000110.1 GCA_016200785.1 Chloroflexota bacterium | reverse complement strand
CGGTAGACGTGCTTGCTGATCGTATCGAGTTGCGACGAATTGAGAGTCATCTCAACCTCGCTGATGGAGCAAGGCACGGCGGCGGCGCAGGAAAGCCGGCTCGTCGAGATCATTTGAATCGACGGCTTGCGCCGCGAGCGACGGCTCGGCGACAACCCATTCCATCAGGCGCGGCGAAACCGGAAGCGCGGCGGGGCGCGCCTGCCTCGGATCGACAGCGGTCTCGCCTTCCGGCAGCCGGTTCTGCTGGGTGGACGCAGAGCGCGGCTTGATCACCATTTCCGAAGCTCCGGCGACGATCGCGTTCAGCGGCTGGCCGCCGACGCCGGTCGCGATCAGGATGACCTGCGCCTCTCCGGCGAGCGCGAGGTCGATCGTCGCGCCGAAGACGATTTCGGCATCGGCGCCGGCGGCTTCGCGGATCACGTCGAAGGCCTTGCTCACCTCGTGCAGCGACAGGTCGTCGCCGCCGGTAAAATGCGCCAGCACGCCCGCCGCCTGATCGACTGCGCCGAAGTCGAGCAGGGGCTGGCAGAGCGCCTCCTGCGCGGCCTCGACGGCTTTGTTCGGGCCGCGCCCGTGCCCGATGGCCAGGAACGCGCCGCCGGCCAACTGCATGAGCGATCGGACGTGGGCGAAGTCAACGTTGATCAGGCCTGGGCGAGTGATGAGTTCGGCGATGCCCTGCACGCCCTGCCGCAGCACGTCGTCGGCGGCCTGAAAGGCCACCTCGAGCGAAGTGTGCTTGTCGGCGATGTCCAGCAAGCGGTCGTTGGGCACGACGATCAGCGTATCCACGTGGGGTCGCAGCTGCTCGATGCCGCCCCGCGCGGCCGACATGCGCCGCTTGCTCTCGAACGCGAAGGGCGTGGTGACGACGGCGATGGTGAGCGCGCCGAGCGAGCGCGAAATCTCGGCGGCGACGGGAATGGATCCGGTGCCCGTGCCGCCGCCCATGCCGGCGGCGATGAACACCATGTCGGCCCCGGCCAGCGCCTCGGCGATCTCGTCCCGGCTTTCGAGAGCCGCCTTCTCGCCGACCTCCGGCGCGCCACCCGCGCCCAGCCCGCGCGTAAAGCGCGGGCCGAGTTGAATCTTCACCGGCGCGCTCGAATTCAGGAGCGCCTGCCCGTCGGTGTTGGCGGCGATGAATTCGACGCCGCTCAGGCCGAGTTGAATCATCCGGTCCACGGCGTTCGAGCCGCCGCCGCCGAGGCCGAGAACTTTGATCACCGCGCCGCGTGTAGGCTGGTAGTTGGAGACTGGAGACTGCGAAACACCTGCGTAGGGTTCAAGAGTTGCCATCGGCTCTATCATGTTATCCCACTCCATTCTGAAAGCGCTGATTGCGCCTCGCCATATCCGACAGCTTGGCTCGCGTCTCGTCGCCGTCTTTGCCGGCGACGCGATCCACAACACAGCCGGCGTTCTTCAAGGACTGTTCGACATTGGATGGAACGCCCTGCTCGTTGCCGACGATGGTAACGTAGCGGGCGAGCGCGGCCTCGTTCGGCGAGAAACCGAGAGCGGGTCGGAAGGCTCTCACGTAGTCGAAGGTGGCGTTCCAGTGCCATTCGGAAATGCCCCATTCGAACACGGGCATCAGCACATAGTGGTATACGGGCTTCGGGCCTGCCTTGGGGATCGCGGGTTGCGTGGCTGTCATCATTTTCGGCCTCACTAGTTGGTGCTCAAAGGCGAGTTGTTTCAGAGCGGGGACGAAGGGCAGTGTCGTCCCGTCGGCGCAGTAGGCGGCTTGCCCGGCCACCGAACTGCGAGCGTCGGCGGCCAAAAGCCAAAATGAGATATTCAAAACGTATTCGGGCAGCGCACCGCGCACTGCCGCGCTTGCGATCTGTAAGTTGCAAGAGGTATGCCGAGCTTCGTCCATCGCCGGGAAGCGCGGATCGCAGTCGTCGCCGAGGCGCGCGCCGCCGGCGAGGCACAGGATGGGGCGAGACACACCGAGGCGAGCACGCACGATCTCGTCGTACCAATCGAAAAGATGGAAGCCGCGCTGATCCTCGCATCCGGGCGGCGTGAGGTACGGCTGGGCGTCGCGCCAGCGAGTCGCGCCACCGTGTCCACATTCGAGGGGACGGTTGAAAGTCCACAGATAGGCGGCGAACGCCGTCTGGCGTAGAAGGTCGATCTCGCCTCGCCGAGTGAGCGCGATGAGCGTTGCGTCGAGGAAAGCGGTGTCCCAGTAGTCGCCGCCGGGCGCGAGAGGCGGGAAGACGGGCACGAGGCCGGCATCGGCGGCAGTCCGCAGGCAGGGGAGCAGGATGTCGGCGAAGCGTTCGATGAGTCCCGTCTTGCCCCAGTCGGCAGGCGTCCATGCCTGACGCGAGTTAGGCTCGGCGAAGACGACGACGTAACGCACGCCCCAGCTGGCGTAGGCCCGCATCAACGTGCCGACGACGTCCTGATCGAGCGAGCGCACGGGCGCGGCGGGCAGATGAACGATTGGCTCGATGCCGTTCGCGATCAAGCCCTTGATGAAACTTTCCGGAATGGCGCGGGCGAGCGAGCCGGCGAGGGTGAGCCAGGCTACGCCCATGGCCGACAGTTCGGGAAGCCAGGCCGCGAGGTCTTTCTCGCCGTAGTGAGCGTCGTCGGGGAAGTAGTGAAAACCCAGGCCGGAGTGTTGGGAGTTATCGGTGCGCATCGCAGACTCCACTGTGGAGTCAGTGATGCAAGTTGTGTGCCAGCAAGCGACTACGGGGTGTGGCTATTTGTCGGAGGCTGCCGGGGTGAGGCTGCCGCGTTCGGCGCGGAGTCGATCTAATTCGGCCTCCAACTGTGCGGCGCGGGCGAGAGCCGCTTCGGCCAGATTCGCCAGTTCACGGTCGGTCAGCAATCGCTTACCGCTGGCGATGTCGTACAGATGGAGTTGGCCGTCAGGCGTGAAATGAAACTCGATACCCAGGACTTCGCTCTTGACTCGATTGCTTTGGTGAA
Source organism: Chloroflexota bacterium (assembly GCA_016200785.1). Classification (GTDB taxonomy): domain Bacteria; phylum Chloroflexota; class Anaerolineae; order Anaerolineales; family JACQED01; genus JACQED01. The sequence continues at coordinate 12,382 of JACQED010000110.1, read as the reverse complement.
TCGGCTTGTAGCGCCGGTTCTCCAACCGGAAACCTTGCAACGGAGGCGAGAAGTATTCGCCGCCGGTGTGGTCGAAGGCGATGAATTCGCGGATGCCCAACAGGCGGTATAGGCTCTTCTTTTCGCCGAGGTCTTTCTTGAAAGTCGTCCTGGCCGCGATCTCCATCACGAAGTCGGGCACATTGTCGTTCTCGTTCCAGACCTGGTAGTAGTCCCGCTCGTGTTTGGGGACACCCACGACCACCATCACGTCGGGCGAGAAGACCTGCGTCGGATCGCCCTCTTCGTAGTAGACGAAGTTGTTGGCGCTGACGTAGACATTCGGGTCGCCGGCGTAACGCCGGGCCAGAATGCTCTCGACATCTTCCATTACCGTTCGCTGCGGATCGCCATCAGGCATGCCCTGTCCATCCGAGTCGGGATATTCGACCTCTTCAGCCTCAAGCGGAGTCACCGGCGCGATCGTTTTCAAGTCTACGGCCATCGTCACCTCTGCCCGGATTATACTCTCGATCGCTTCATCTGGAAACTGCCATCTTCACGATCTTGCCGCGCTTATCCACGGTCACTCTCACGTACTGCCAGAACTCGCGGGCTTCGGCGTGTATCGTCTTCGACAGAGTGAAGACCACGTTGCCGGTCTGCGCGCCGATGGTCTTCGCCTGAGCGTAGTGACGACTCAGCTCGTCGCCGCTCCCGTGCAGGGCGGCGCTGGCCGCGAAGCGATGCTGTTGCGCGACGCGCATATCGGCCTCTTCCATGCCGGGCAGGTAACGCGCGACGAGGCTCTTGATGTGCGCGACCGTCTCTGGCCGCGAGAGGCCGAGGTCGGCGGCGGTGGCTTCGTCGGCGCACAAGGTCAAATCGCCGCCCGCGATCTCGCTCGCGGCTTTGCCGTTACCACTGACTGTTGACGACTGACGGCCGATCGCCGAAAACGGGGAGGCGGCGCGCAGGAGCGGGTCGCCGTACAACACGAACGAGACCAGCGTCTTCTGATCTTCGCCATCGAGGAAGCCTTGCCGCTTGTGCATTTCGCGCGCCAACGCCAGTTTCGCCCGGCGGAGCGCCTCGCCCATCGGCCAGCCCTCTTTGAGCGCGTCCCAAAAGAGTTTGCCGAGCAAATCGGCCCCGATGAGCGGCGAAGCGACCGAGCCGTAGGCGATCTTCGTCGAGCCGACTACGCCGCGCGATCCCGAGTCGAGGAACTTGAGGCACAGCGCGTCGTCAATCGCCTTGCCCTCGATATTCGCCCCGTAACACGCTTCGGTGAACACCAGCCCCGGCGCGCGCCCGCTGTTGACGACGTCGCGCGGCCTCAGCGCGATCGGGTATTGCGGCGAGCGCAAATCACCTGCCTCGCGCTGGCCGTACCACTCCGGCCCGTCCTCGACGCCGTGCAGGTTGAAGTACGAGAGCGACGATGGCGCCAGCCCTTGCGCCGGCAGGGTTGACACGTCGAGCGGCGGGCAGGTGTTGAGATGGCGCACGTCGCCGATGGCGGCGAAGACCGCCGCCGAGGCCTGATGCCACGCGCGCGCGGCATAGCCGAAACTTTCCTTGCCGACCGGCGCCTGGCGCGGGACGAGCGGCAAAAGCCATTGGCGGAGGCGAGCGAACAGACGAGCAACCAGCGGCTGGCGGCGTACGGCGCGGGCCGGGTTGCGAGCAATCGACTCCTTTTGATGAGCCGCGATGGTCGCGCCGATGAGTCGAAGGAGCGCAGACGCCTCGTTCCCGGCCGGCGCGGGCAAGCGGCCTATGGCCCATTCAGGGATGAAGAAGTTTTCGTCCGGCGCCGCGTAGGGATTGTCCGAAGGCACTTCGCCGTCGGCGTCGTCAATCGGATTAGGCAGGCGATGAAACGGAATCACGTCGTCGCCGCCGACGATCAGCACGCTGTTGATCGTTTCACCTTTGCTTTTGAGCGCGGCGGATAGATCGCGCAACAGCAGTTTGATCTCCCAGGCATTCTCAGGATTCGCCGGGCGCAACCCGTAGGGTCGCAGACTGTCGCGATCGTCCACGTACAGCACGACGGACGCGCACCCACTGCTCTGCGCCGAGGCGTCCGCAAGTTCGGACAATTGCACGACGATCTCCGCCACCGCGTCCGCGCCGTATTTTTGAATGAGGCGGGTTTTGCTGGTGAGGAGGAGGTGGGTGGAGGGATTAGGGATCAGGGGTTGGGGGTTAGAGGCTTTCGGGCTTCGAATGCGCGCCGCAAGGCGATCGAGTTCGGCCTGGATGTCGGTAAGGGATTCGGCTGAAGGGGGAGGCGTGGCGGGTGATGAGTGACGCGCGCCGGCCGACGCATCCGGCGGCTTGCGCCCTGTGTCCTCTTTTGCCGGGAGCAGACGATTCAACCCCAGTGCGCCTGAAACGTTGGATGGCAGTGGGCCGGGGAGATCGGGATTGGGGGGGAATGGCCACAGCGAGCGATAAGCGTGCGACTCGCCCCAGTAGCGCGCGACGACTTCGCCGGCCGGATCGAGCGTGCCCGCTTCGTGCAGAAGCGCGATGGCGCGGCCGGGGTCGCGGACTTCGGGCGAATCTCCGAGCAGACATTCGGCGAGGCACAGGCTGAAGGCCACACAGCCCGGCCAGCGAGCGTGGAAGCCTTCGGCGAGCGGGCGGTACTCATGTGCCGCCGAGCCGTTGAGACGTTCCGGTGAAACGTCTCTACCGGGTCCCCGCCGCACGGCGATGAGGTACAGGAGGGAGGGCAGGGGCACGTCGGGATGCGACTCGAGCGCGCGCTCGGCCAGCGTCTTCGCCGATTCCCATTCGCCTCGCTCCAGCGCCAACCGTGCCCAAAAAGCCGGCTCGGCCCACTGCGGCGCGTTGACGCCGAACGGCATCCCGTGGCCGTCAACGACCCGCGCCGAGGCGAAGGCTGCGGCGGCGTGGTCGCGCCGCCCCGCGCTTTTGAACAGCGAGCCGAGGAGTCGCTGCGCGGCGCTGTTCTCCGGATCGACGGCGACGATCGCTTCGAGCAGGTCAATCGCCGGCATAGGCTCGCTCTCGGCCATGTGGGCGCGCGCCAGCGCCATCTGCCCGCTCAGGTCGCCGGGCCACGCGGCCAGCAGTTGCATCGCCGCCTCGCGGGCGTAGCCTGTGTCGCCCACGGTCAGGGCGGCTTCGATGATCGTCAGGACTTCGCTTCTCTTCATAAATTCCTGCTGGCTCACGCAAAGGCGCAAAGCCGCCAGGTTTCCCTTCTTTGCGCCGTGGCGGCTTTGCCTGGGATTCCCGCGCTATCCGCTAGGAGTCTCGTCTCTTGCCGCGCGGCTGTGCAGCAGATCGAGAGCCGCGACCTGAACGAGATGCCGGTGGGCTTCGACGTGCGTCGGATCGAGTTCCGAGACGCGTTGCAGCAGCCGATGGGCTTCCCCGTATTGCTTGAGCAACTTGTGTGCCATCGCCGCCCGGTAATAGTTCTCGGCCTGCCTCGGGTCGAGCCGGATGGCTTCCTCGTACGCTTCGAGCGCGCGGTCGATCTGCCGGCGAGCCTCGTAGGTCTTGCCGATCTCGCGGTAAATCTCAGGATCGTCAGGCCTGGCTTCGCGCGCCTGAAGGAGATACGACAGCGCCTGATCGAGTTGGCCCGATTCGAAGCAGGCGCGGCCCAGCCGCAGCAGGTGCGCCGCCGAGCCTGGAGCGATCGAGATCGCCTGCCGGTAGGCTTCGATCGCCTCGTCGAAGCGGCGCGTGACAATGAGCGCATCGCCGAGGAGGCCGTAAGCCTCGTCGGACGAAGGCTGGAGTTTCACGAGTCGCTGTAATGTCGAAATGGCCTCGTCGAGTTGGCCGGCGGCGCGGAGGATCTGCGCGCGGGAAAGGTATAGGGCGGTGGTGTCCTCGCCGTCCGGCGTGTGCGACATGGCCTTCGAGTTGGCTTCCAGCGCGCCGGCCGTGTCGCCGCGCGCGGCGCAGACGTCGGCCAGGCAGGCCAGGGCGGCCGGGTCTTCGGGGCGCAATCGGAGCGCCGCGTTCGTCTTCGTCTGCGCTTCGAGCACGCGGCCGAGAGCCAGCGCGGCGCGCGCGCCACCCATGAGCGCGGCGGCGTTGGCCGGGGCGAGGGCGATCGCCTTCGCGAAGCACTGGGCGGCGGATTCCCAATCCGCGAGTTGCAGAGCCAGCTCGCCTCGTTCACACCAGGCCATCGCCGACCCCGGCTTCAGTTTTGTCGCGCGCTCGTAGTGCCCGGCGGCGTCGGCGAGATCGCCTTCGCGGGCCAGCGCGCGGGCGAGACCGAGAACATACTCGGCGCTTTCGGGCTCGAGTTCAACGGCGCGTTGATAGCCGGCCAGCGACTGACCGTGTTCCCGCCGCGCGTCGTGAATCCCGGCCAGCCGGTAATGCCATGCGGCGACGTGCGGCTCGAGCGCGATGGCGCGGCTCAGCGCGGAGGCGGCCTCCTTGCGATCGCCGAGCGCCAGCAGGGCCTCGGCCAGAAAGTTGAACGCCGCCGGATCGCGCGGTGCGAGCGCGGCGGCGCGGCGAAAGGCCGCCAGCGCGCCGGACTTGTCGTCGAGCGCGAGCGCAACCTGCCCAAGTTCGATCAGCGCCGGCGCGTTGAGCGAGTCGCGCGCCGTCGCGGCTTCGAGGGCCGTCCGGGCGCGTTCGAGCGCCCCATCGCGCCGATAGGCGTGGCCGAGCGCGTGATACACTTCGGGCGAGGCAGACGCGCCAACGGAAGCCGTCGTGGCTTCGAGTATAACGATCGCTTCTTTCGGATCGCCGATGACCGCGCGCTCGCGGCCCATCCATTCGCGCAGGATGAGCGGGTCGACGCCGAGCAGAGCAGATTGACGCAGCGAGTTTTCGAGAAGCTGCCGTGTCTCGGTTGTTGCCTGCCGAGGATCGTGGGGCAGCCCGGCCTCGGCGCGCCGATCTTCGGCTTCGACGAGTTGAGTCAACGCGCGCGCCAGCGCGAGCCACGCGAAACCGTCGCTCGGCCGGGCGTCGGCGGCGCGGCGCAGAGACTCCACCGAGCGCACGAAGTCTTTCGACAGCAGGAAGATTTCGCCCGCCGCCGAGAGCACGTCGGCTTGACCGCCGCCGAGGTCGAGCGCCGATTCGGCGGCGACGACGGCTTCGGCCACCTCGCCCTGCTCGGCCAGCACGCTGGCCAGCGCGGCGAGATACAGCCCCTCGCGTGAATTGAGACGTGAGGCCTGGCGGAATGCCGCGAGCGCCCGCTGTGGCCGATGGAGCGCCACGAGCGCCTGGCCGTAAAGATAGTGCGTCTCGGCATCGCCCGGCGTGAGGCCGATTGCCCGCTCAAAGTGCATCGCGGCTTTGACGAAATCCTCGGCGCCCATCGCCGCGCGCGCTGCGTCGAGCGCCACGGCGGGATCGTCTGGCCGATCGTGCGCGACGCGCTCCAGCTCGGCGAGCGCCTCCGTGTATTGACTCTGGCGGAGCAAGGCCGAGCCCAGCCGGGCGCGCGCCACCCTGTCGTTTGTATCAGCGGCCAGGGCCGAGCGCCACAGTTCGACGGCCATGCCGTGCCGGCCCAGCGACCATAGGCATTCGCCCGCCTGACGGAGATAAGCGGCCCGCTCCGGGCCGGATGTCGTCGCGACGAGATCGGCGGCGCGGACGAAGGCGAGGTGCGCGGCGTCGAGTCTGCCCGCCTTGAGATTCGCCGCAGCGGCTGTTCGCGCAATCTCGATGCTGCTCGGGTCAAGTTGCACGGCGCGGTCGAGCAACTGGCAGGCCCGCTCGTGGTCGCCGAAGGAAATCATCGCCTCGCCGGCGACCAAGTGCACGGGAGCCGAGTCGGGAACGAGGACGAGCGCGGCTTCGTAGGCCTCGCGCGCTTCGGCGACTCTTCCGAGCGCGGCCAGCGCGCCGCCGAGTTCGGAGAGAGCGGCGGCGTCGAGCGGATTGACGCGCACGGCTTGACTCAACGCCGCAACCGCGCGCGTGTTCCAATGCTCGGCGTCGGCGCCGGGGGTGAGGGCCACGGCGAGCGCCGCGCCGCCGTGCAGTCGGTGCAAGGTTGAGACGTCCGGGTCGGACGTATCTGCGGCGAGCGCCGCGGCGCGCTCGAAGGCCATCGCCGCTTCGGGCCACAAATCGGAAGCGGCGTAGACGCGGCCCAGCTCGCGAAAGGTGACGACCGACTCCGGATCGATTTCAGCCGCGTCGGTGAGCGCGGCAATGGCGGCTTCGACCTGACCGGTCGCCACGCAACACATCCCTATTCTCAAATTCAGATCGGTGCGCGTGGGCGCGAGGCTCATGGCCTGCCGATAAGCCTCCAGCGCGCCGAACATGTCGGCGGTTGCTTCGCAGGCGGCGCCGATCAGCACGTGCGTATCGGAGTCGTCGGGCCGCACCGCGATCGCTTGCCGCAGAGCGGGCAGGGCCGAATCAAATCGTTCGAACTGCAAGGCGAGGCGGCCAAAGTCGAGATAAGGCTCGGCGCTTCGAGGCGCGAGCGCGACGCATTTTTCCAATACGCCCAAAGCCTCGTGGCGTTCGCCGGCTTGCGCCAGGGCGAGACCGAGGCGGTGGAGCGCCAGCCCATCGTCGGAAACGAGTTGCGTGGCGCGGCGGAGCGAGTCCATCGCGCCGCGACAATCGTGGCTGTCGTACAGCAGCAGGCCCAGGGCGCGATGGTAACGCGGCTCATCGGGCGCGAGATCGCACGCGCGCCGCCACGCGGCGATGGCTGCGGATGGGCGATCCAATTCCTCGTAGAGGCGCGCCAGATCGGCGGCGATCTCCGGTGACTCTGGCGCAGCGCGATTGGCCGCCTCGAAGGCCGCCGCCGCACCGGCGAGGTCGCCGTTGCGACGCCGATGATCTGCGAGGAAGAGCCACGGCGCGAGGGCGTTTGGCTCAAGGGCGACCGCGCGTTCGTAGTGATCGACGGCGCGCGCCTCGTTGCCCTGCGCGGCGGAGGCTTCGGCGATGATGCGATGCTGCTCGGCAGCCTCGCGTCCGCCGGCGATCGCGACCTCGGCGGCCTCTGCCGCGAGTTGGAGTTGCCCGGCGGCGTGAGCCGAACGGGCCAGCCCGAGCGCGAGATCGGCATCGCCGGGCGCGGCGGCGAGCGCGGCTTTCCAATGCTCGACCGCTGCCTCGTGTTGGCCGGAGCTAGCCAGACTCGCGGCGACGATCTTTCGCGCGGAGAAGCGGGCATCGGCGGGGCCGAGGGCCAGCGCGAGCGATGCGGTCTCGCGTGCTTCGCCGGCGCGGCCGGCGTTCCACAGCATTTCGGCGAGATGGGCGTGTTCCGCGCCGTCGGTCGGGCGGCAGGCGACGAGTTGCGTTTGCGCGGCGAGGGCGGAGGGGGAGTCGCCGAGGTTGAGGAAGAGAGGGATAAGGGATGTGAGATCGGAAGTGGCGCGATGCGTGACGCGAGATGCGTGACACAGGTCCTGGGCCAGCGCAGATCGCGCCCATTTGAGAGCATCATCCGCCAAGCCCAGGGCGTGATGCGCGCGGGCCATCGCGAGCGGCGGAGGGTCGGGCAATTGGGCGAGTTCGGCGAGGGCGTCCGCGGGACGGCCCAACGCAATCAACGATTGCGCCAGCAATTCGTGAATGTCGCGCCGCGACGGGTCGGCGGCGCTTCCGGCCAGCGCATATTGGAATGCGGCTAACGCGGAGACGTAATCGCCGGCTTCGAGCGCCGCTGTGCCGTTGGCGGTCGCCAGAATCGCGCTGAGTTGATACAGTGAGTGCGAAGCGGCGGTCAAAATGGTTTGCGCGGCAGCGGGATGGCCGGCGGCCCCGGCCAAGAGAGCGTGCTCGACCTCGGTCGCAACATATCGGGCGAGGGCGGGAGAATCACCGACGCTCAAGGTATCGCCGGCGGGAGGCGTGAGCGGCCCGGTGGACGGGCTGAGGGTCGTTTCGACGACGCGCGCCGCGAGGCGGTCATCGCCCAATTCACGCACAGCGCCGGCGAAGGCGAGCAAGTGGTGACGGCGCAGCGTGGGCGCGATCCCGCGGATTTCGGCGGCGAGTTCGTCGGCGGCACAGTTAAGCCACAGGACGTTCGCGACAAGTCGAGCGCCTTCTTCGCCGCCGTCCGTAAAGAGCGCGCCGAGCAGTCCGCCGGGATCGTCAATCAGTCCGTAGAGGCACATCAGCGGCAAGCGCCAGCGGCGCCCGCCGCGAACAGCGTCGCGCACCACGCCGCCCCAGGCGCCGTCGGCGAAGCGGCGCGAACGCAAAGCAACCGCGGCGATGGTTGCGTCGGCGAGGTCGAGGTCGGTATCACCATCGCGAAGCGATGCGATGACGGCGTCAAGGCGCTGGGTAGCCTCGCGCGAGCGAATCAGCCAGCCTTCGGCGTCGCCCTCGGCTTCCGGCACGCGCGCCGATACATAGGCCAGGCCAAGCGGCCCGGGCCGCCACTGATCGAGATCGGCATCCAATTCAAGGAAGGCGTCCAGCGTTTCCGGTTCATGCGCCGCGAGCCATAATTCGGGGCAGGCGCGCAGTCGGCGCGTCACTTCGGCCCACAGCGATTCGGGCAGTGCCGCCATCAAACGGGAGATAAGAGTTGAGTCATCCATTGGAATTTACCACGGCCGCCGGCACATCAACGGGTAACGATCCAGTACCCCAAAAGCACCTGTAGCATGCCGAACAGAGCGAGGAACGCGCCGATGCCGGCGTTGGTGCGGACGAGCTGGTTGAGCGCGTCCATCAGCCGCGCGGCCGAGTCGGCGATGCCGGCCACGTCGTCGGTGATGAATTTCTGCCCGATGCGCGCTGATTGGACGGCGAGGGACTTCATCGTGCCGTGGAACTCGTGGGCCAGAATGCGCCACATGCCGACGACGATGGTGATCATGCCGCTCCCGAACAATGCGATGCCCATGAAAATGGTGACGGCCTGAGAAGTGGGAACTGGGATCATAAAAGCCTCCGGTGGTCTGGAGGCTTTCTAGTGCAAGATGCGTGCCGGGGAAAGGGGTTGGGAGCTGGGAATTGCGAACCAGGATGCGACGGTTTGCAGTTCGCGGTTCCTAATACTCGTCAGGGGTTGCCGAAAGTTCGGCGAGGGTGGCTCGATCGGTCTCGTTGTCCCAACGAGAACTCTTGAGCACGACCATGCCATCTTCGCTCGACACGGCTTCGACAGCGGCGCGCGCGGCCAGGACTTTGACCCGCAGTTGAAAGAGGAGATTCTCGACTGGCTCGGGCCGGGGGCCGAAGCGGTCGGCGAGTTCGGCGCGCATTTCGGCGATGGCTTGCTCGGAGTTGAGTTCGGCCAGACGCCGATAGAGTTGCAGGCGCAGGGCGCGGTCGGGGATGTAGTCGGTGGGGATGATGGTGGGAATCGGGAGATCGATGGAGACAAATCCCAAATCCCAAACTCCAAATTCCGGAGCGGCACCGCCTTCGCGGGGCTCCGTTGAGATTGGAATTTGCAAGTTTGACGTTTTGAGTTGGTGGATCGCTTTGCGGAGCAGGCGCGTGTAAAGGTGGAAGCCGACGGCGGCGATATGGCCGTGCTGGCGCATGCCGAGGAGATCGCCCGCGCCGCGTATTTCGAGGTCGCGCATGGCGATGCCGTAGCCCGCGCCGAGTTCGGTCTGCTCGGCGATGGTATCCAACCGCTCATGCGCCTCAACCGTCATGCGGCCCCGCCGTTCGTGGAAGAAATAAGCGTAAGCCCGCGCCGCCCCCCGGCCCACGCGCCCGCGCAATTGATAGAGTTGAGCCAGGCCGAAGGTGTCGGCGCGATCGACGATCAGCGTGTTAGCGTTCGGGATGTCGAGGCCGCTCTCGATGATCGAGGTGCACAGCAGCATGTCAATGTCGCCGGTGGTGAAGCGCGACATGGCTTCGGCCAGTTCGTACTCCTCCATCTGTCCGTGCGCCACGCCGATGCGCGCCTCGGGGACGAGTTTCACCAGTTTTTGACGCGCCGCGCCGATGGTCTGCACTCGATTGTGGACAAAGAAGATCTGCCCGTCGCGATCGAGTTCGCGCAAGATCGCCTGCCGGACAAGCCGCTCCGAGTACGGGCCGGTCTGGGTAACGACGGGCAGGCGCTCCTCAGGCGGTGTGTTGATGGTGCTGATGTCGCGCACGCCGGTCAAACTCATATAAAGCGTGCGGGGAATCGGCGTGGCGGTCAGCGTCAGCACGTCCACTTCGGTGCGCATCTGCTTGAGATATTCCTTGTGCGTCACGCCGAAGCGCTGTTCCTCGTCAATGATCAGCAGGCCGAGGTTCTTGAACTTGACGTCCTTCTGCAGGAGCCGATGCGTGCCGATGATAATGTCGATTCTTCCTTCGGCGAGCCGCTCGACGATGGCCTGCTGTTCGACGCGCGAGCGAAAGCGGGAGAGCATCTCGACCGTGACCGGGTAGGGGGCAAGCCGCTGAGCGAACGTCGTCAGGTGCTGCTGCGCGAGAATGGTCGTCGGGACGAGCAGGGCGACCTGATGACCGTCCATCACGGCTTTGAAGGCGGCGCGCAGTGCGACTTCGGTTTTGCCGTAGCCCACGTCGCCGCAGATCAAGCGATCCATCGGGCGCGGCTTTTCCATGTCCGTTTTCACTTCGGCGATGGCTTTGAGTTGATCTTCGGTTTCGACGTAGGGGAAGGCGTCTTCGAGTTCGCGTTGCCACGGGCCGTCAGGCGTGAAGGCGTGGCCGGGGGCAGTCTCACGGGTCGCGTAGAGTTCCAGAAGTGCGCGTGCCACTTCGATCACCGCCTCCTGTGTCCGCTCCTTCACGCGACTCCAATCGGCGGTTCCGAGGCGCGACAGCGTCGGCGGGTGGTCGTCGAGGCCGACGTACCGCGTCAACCGGTCGGCTTGATGGATCGGGACGTACAGTTCGTCGCCGCCGTCGTATTCCACGAAGAGATATTCGCGTTCGATTCGCTCGACGGCGCGCTTGACCAGCCCGCCGAAGCGCCCGATGCCGTATTCGATGTGCACCACGTAGTCGCCGATGGCGAAATCGGTGTGCTCGGCCTCCGGCCCGGCGGCTTTGCGGCGCTGGGCGAGGCGGCGCGCCTCGGGGCGAGACCAGCCAAAGATTTCGGTGTCGGTGAGCAGATGAATTGCCGATTTCTGATTGCCGATGGCTGATTGAAACTCGGGGCGCAGGACAAAGCCTTCGGACAAAGCGCCCTGCACGAAGACCAGCGCGCCCGCCATCGGTGGAGAAGCGATGATCTCCTGCGGCGCGACGGCGTCGTGACTCTCGGCCCAGAGTTCGGCGAGGCGGGCGGCCTGCCGGGTGACGACGACAGTCATCTCACGGCTGAGGCGCAGCTGCGCGAGATGGTCGATCAGCGGCTTGAGTTGGCCGCCGAAGCGCGGCCCCGGCGCGAAGTGCGACGAGAAATCCACGAGGCGCGTCGCTTCGTCGTCGGGCGGGCCGAGGCTGATTGGCGCGCGCTCGGCAAGTTCATCCTGCAATTCGGCCCACGGAAGGTACGGCAGTGGAAAGTCAGGCGGTATGACGCCGGCCTCTATTTGCTCGTCGCGCAACTGCACGGCCTGCGTCTCAAACTCCTCGACCGCATTCGCCACTTCGGCCCAATCGTCGATCACGACGAGCGCCTCTTCGGGCAAGTATTCGAGGAGACTGGCCGAGGCGGGGTAGAGGAGGGGGAGAGAGAATTCGAGGTCAGAGGTCGGAGGTTGGAGGTCGGAAGGCGCGCCCCCATCGTCCGACTTCTGACCTCCGACCTCTACCCTCCAATGGCGTGGCATGGCCTCGCGCGCGGGGGTGACGACGAAGGACTCGATGATTTCGCCCGAACGCTGTGAGGCCGGGTCGAAGCGGCGCAGGCTTTCGATTTCGTCGCCGAAGAGTTCGATGCGGATCGGTTCGGGTTCGGCGGGAGGGAATACGTCGATGATGCCGCCCCGGCGGCTGAATTGGCCCGCCTCGACGACAATCGAGTTCGATTCGTATCCGGCCCCCACCCACGTTTCGAGCATCTTCTCGATTCGCACCGCCGCGCCGACCTTCAATGGGCGAGAGTTAGCCAGAAAGTCGCGACGCGGAACCGTGCGGGTCATGAGGGCGCGGGCGGAGGAGACGACGACGAATGGCGAATTGCGAGTTGCGAATTGCGTCTGGCAGAGGGCGGCAAGCGTGGTGATACGCTGACGTATGGTGCGCAGGCCCCACGCGGCGGGTTCGTAGAAGAGAGGATTCGGCTCAGCGAACAGTAGGGGCGATCCTTGTGGTCGCCGCTCGTCTGTGGGCGACCACGCGGTGAGCTCGTCCAACAGCGTGAGGGCGTGATCGTGTCGCGCGGCGATGAAAAGGATTGGGCGATTGGCCGCTTGTTCGATCAGTGAGGCGACGAAGGCAGGGCGGGCGGCACGCGGGAGACGCAGGGCCATCGCCGGGCGTGGCTGAAGGCTGAGCATCT
>JACQED010000109.1 GCA_016200785.1 Chloroflexota bacterium | reverse complement strand
TACAGAAATCCAAGAAGTAGTGAGCTGGCACGTCCTTCGCCTAACACTTGCGCCCCGACCACGCCCGCACTTCGTCCGCGTTAATCGTTCAAAGATGAGTAATAAAGTCAGGTGAGATTGGCGGGGCGTGGCGGGGAGCGCAGCGTTTGCAGACATGCCTTTGAAATAGAAAGGTTGCTACCCAGAGGAGCAGAAGAAATGCTTCACGCAATAAAAGTATTGGACGACTGCATGAAGGCGCACGAATTACTTGAGGAAGAAACGGACGATACGAAGTTTCGGATTCTGTGGGTGGCAGGAATTGCTCTTGCTCGCGCAGTTGGTCATGTTTTGGACAAGGTTGACAGCAAGCAAAATGACAACGCAAAGCGAGTCATATCGAACGCGTACGAGAATTGGAAGAGAGATAGAGAAGGCAACAAGATTTTCTGGGAGTTCATTGAAGATGAACGGAATCGAGGTCTCAAACAATATGAGTTGGGATTTCTATCTGGACCAATTCACGTTGCCGCGTCGGGTCAGTTATTCACATTGGACGAGAATCTATTTTGCCCTATCAGTGATGGTGCTTTCGCAGGCGAAGATTGCCGCGACGTGTTGAAAGAGGCAATTGATTGGTGGGAGAGAAAGTTACAAGCAATCGAAACGGAGTGTGAAAGGCAAGAGTAGAAACAAGACACACGTCTGGAAACACCAGCCCGCCGACCAGGCCACGGACGCGGCTTTTTGGCGCAGGTGGTTGGCACACTTGGAAGGCGGCTTCATTTTGCGTGGCGCGTCGTCGGGCTACGCTGTTATCTGCATTGTATTGGACCTGTGCCAATATCATCTCTAGAAAGGATCACATATGCAATCCAGTGAAGAACAGGCCATCATCAACGAAACCGCAGCCTTCGCAGAAGCATGGAGCAAGGGGAATGCAAAGGCGGCTGCATCCTTTTTTACCGATGATGGCACGCGCGTCGGAGCGTTAGGCGATGTGCAGCACGGGCGGGCTGAAATCGAGGCTGCCTACGACAGGCTGCTACACCAAACGATGCCGGGTGCGATAGTGAAGCAGGATCGTGGCAGCGTCCGAATGCTGTCTCCCGAACTCGCAGTATGGCAAGGAGGAATTGAGATATTCCCGCCTAATGGTGCTCCTGCGCTGAAGGGCCACGTGGTTCAAGTGATGAAAAAGGTGAAGGGGCGCTGGCTCGTCCTTGAGGGGCACCCGAAAATCTTCCCGCCTCCTCCGACACGCTGAACAGCAGATAATACAGGCCCCGCGACCGGCGGCGGAAGGGAAGGGGCACGGTGGGTTGGCGAAAGCGCAAGGCAGTTTCGTCTCGGTCCGAGATGACAAGGGAAGGGAGGTGATTTCTATTGCCGCGCCATCTCATTGAATAGTTAACCGGTTCAGCGTGCCTGCGGTGGGTGCGCGCCAAAATCTCGCGGTTCGCAGAAGTTCGCACACAAGGAGGCCAACCATGGTTGCAGCATTCGTGATGATTCAGATGTCCGTGTCAGGCGGGTGGGCAGATGCCCGCGATCTCCACAACACCCTGCATGGGGTAATGGGTGTGAAGACGGTCTACTTTTTGAGCGGACCGACGGACATCCTTGCCTTTGTCGAGGCCGCCGATATGACGTCTTTGATGGACTCCATTGGCAAGATACGGAGCGTCAAGGGCGTTGCCAGTACCGACACCCGGATGGTTTTACCGATCTGAACGAGATCGGCCAGACCTGCCCGTCAACCACGTCGCGGAGCAATGGCGGAAGGTCGAAGGCAGAAGGCGCAACATTCATCCTTCTGCCTTCATCGTTCCCGACCGGCGCGGCGGGCGTGGTCGGCACGCTACGGCGTTTGGCACCGTTAGGTCGCTCATTCAATAGGGCTTTACAGCCGCGCGAGCCCAAGAAAGGAAAACGTTGCCTGGTACGCGCTTGCGTCATATAATGAAATCCAAATAGGATAGGAGATGAATTATGAAAAAAGTGCTACAACTGACTGCTGTGATTGAACGTGAAGGAGACGGCTACGTCGCCACATGCTCGGAACTAGATGTCGTGAGTCAGGGCAACACGGTAGAAGAGGCGCGGCACAACCTACTTGAGGCGGTGCAAGGCTTCTTTGAAGTTGCATCTCCCTCAGAGATTCGGCGCAGGCTAAAGAAAGAGACGTACATTATGCCAATCATGCCGTCAGCCCCAACCATCAAAATCAAGCAAGTGGCAAGATTCCGCAATGTCTAAATTGCGTGGCCTCTCTGGGAGAGAAGTCTGCAAAATCATGTCCAGGCATGGTTTTGAAAAAGTTCGACGGAAGGGCAGCCATATCATCATGCAGAAGAAGGAAGGGGATACGACAATTACCGTACCTGTGCCGGACCATGACGAATTGAGAACAGGCACGCTCTTAGGAATCATCAGGCAGTCTGGCTTGCCTCGCTCCCTGTTTGAAACAAAATGATGGTTGGAACTCAGAGACTAGGCCAACGTCGCCAAGCACGTGCCGCCCGCCAATTGTGGCAATGTAGGGCGGTTCTAGCGTGCCCCGCCACACTCCAGTAATGGATCCCTTCCTCCTCGACCTCCTCCGCCTCCTCGGCGTCGCCGTCCTCGTCCTTGCCAACGCCTTCTTCGTCACTGCCGAATTCGCGCTGGTCAGCGTCCGCCGCACGCGCGTTGACGAATTGATCCGGCAGGGCAATGCCCCAGCGTCTTTCGTGAAACAGGCGTTGGCTAACCCGGATCGATTCATCGCCGCGACACAATTGGGCATCACCATCGCCAGCCTCGGCCTCGGTTGGCTGGGCGAACCCGCCCTCGGCCACCTGATCGAGCCGTTGATTGATTTTCTTCCCGAACAGTGGCTCGGCCTCGCGTCGCACTCGATCTCGGCGGCGGTTGCTTTTGCCGTCATCACCTTTCTCCACGTCGTCATCGGCGAACTCGCGCCTAAGTCGGTCGCCCTGCAAAACTCCGAGCGCGCCGCCCTCGCCGTCGCTCAGCCGACGTTGTGGTTCGAGCGGATCTTCATGCCTGTCATCTGGCTGCTCAACGGCGCAGGCAACCTGTTATTGAAGTGGATGGGGATTCAGCCGGCGTCAGGCCATCAACTCGTCCACTCCGTCGAAGAATTAAAAATGCTGGTGCGGGCCTCCGAGGAGGGCGGGGTGCTCGAAGACGAAGAGCGCGACATGCTGCACGCGGTCTTCGACTTCGGCGATGTGGTGGTGCGGCAGGTGATGATTCCCCGCACCGAGATGATCGCCATCGAAGCCGATGCGCCGCTGGACGAATTGATTCAACTCGCCGTCAAGCACCCGCTCAGCAAATTCCCGATTTACGAAGGCGATCTCGATCACATCCTCGGCATCGTTCACACCAAAGACCTCGTCAAAGTTCAGCACGCCGAGCGGCGGACGACGACCGTGCGCGGCCTCATGCGCGAGGCGGTGTTCGTCCCGGAGACGACGAGAGGCGACGATCTTCTCCGCCAGCTGCGCGCGGACCGCCAACACATCGCCATCGTTCTCGACGAGTACGGCGGCACCGCCGGGCTGGTGACGCTGGACGACTTGATCGCCGAGATCATCGGCGAGGTGCGCGACCCGTTCGACAAATCGGCCCCGGAGATTCAGCGGTTGCCGGATGGCTCGGCGCTGGTAGACGGCATGGCGCTGATCGAGACGGTCAACGAGCACTTCGGCCTCGACCTCGCCGATCCCAACTACGACACCATCGCCGGTTTCATGTTGGGCAAATTGGATCGAATAGCGATCGTCGGCGACGAAGTGACGGCGGACGGCGTGCGGTTGAGAGTCGAAGCCCTCGACGGCCTGCGTATCGCGCGGCTCTCGCTGTTCAAAGCGTCGGACTCGCGCCCGGTGGCGGGGACGCCGTCCTAGTGTGAGGCCGCGGTTGAGAATTTGACGCCAAGACGCAAAATGGACTTGGCGTCTCGGCGGCTTTGCGTGAGATAATCTCCGAAAGATGTACGCCGAGATCGCCGTCAACGTCCCCAATCTTCAAATCACATTCCACTACGCCATCCCGCCGCATCTGTCCGACCGACTGCGCGCAGGACACTTGGTGACTGTGCCCTTCGGCTTCCAGCGCGCCCAGGGCATCGTCGTCGGCTTTGCCGAGGAGCCGGCAGTGCCGGAAGTCAAGCCCATCGAAGACCTCATTGACCCCGATCCTGTGCTGACTCAGGCGCAACTCGATCTCGCCTACTGGCTCTCGCACACCTACCTCGCCCGGCTCAACGAATGCCTCACGCTGATGCTTCCGCCCGGACTCTCGAAGCGGGCCGACGTTCTTTATGAATTGACCGACAAAGACGCGCCATTGAACACGCCGGCGCAGAAGACCGTCGTGCGCCTGCTGGAAGAGCGCGGGCCTCTGCGCGGCAATCAACTCGACCGGGCGCTGCCCAGAACGAACTGGCGCAACGCCGTCGCCTCGCTCGTCAAGCGCGGCCGCATCAAAAGGCAATCGGTGCTCGATCCGCCTTCGGTGCGCGCCAAACAAGTCCGCACCGCGCGCCTCACTTCAGTCGGCGCGGATTTTCTCGCCGGTCCCGCCGACACAACGCCTCTTGGCCAGCGCACTTCGCAGAAAGCAAACCGCTTGATTGCGATTCTCGATTACCTCCGCGAGGAGGGCGGCGGCCCGATTGAGGTCAGTTGGATATATGCCTCGACCACGGCGACTCTGCCTGACTTAAAAACGCTGGCAGAGCGCGATCTCGTCGACCTCGGCACGATGGAAGCCCTACGTGATCCACTGGCCGACCTCGATTTTGTCCCGACCCAAGCGCCGAGACTTACCGTGGATCAACAGAGAGTGTGGGGAGAGATAGAGAAGGGATTGGGGATTCGAGACTACGGCAATGGGAGTCAACCCCTAACCCCTAATCCCTATTTACTCCACGGCGTCACCGGAAGCGGCAAGACCGAAATCTATCTGCGCGCAGTGGGGCACACGTTGGCGGCCGGACGCCGGGCGATCGTGCTCGTCCCGGAGATCGCGCTGACGCCGCAGACCGTCCGGCGCTTCGTCTCGCGCTTCCCCGGCCGAGTCGCCGTCATTCACAGTCAACTTTCCGACGGCGAAAGATACGACACGTGGCGGCGCGCGCGCGCCGGGGCGATTGACGTGATCGTCGGCGCGCGTAGTGCGCTGTTCGCGCCGCTCTCGGACATCGGGTTGATCGTGCTCGACGAGGAGCACGACGAGGCGTACAAGCAAGACCCGCCGCGCAACGTGCCTTATCACGCGCGGGACAGCGCCGCCGAGTACGCGCGGCGGCTCGGCGCGGTTTGCATTCTCGGCTCGGCCACGCCCGATCTCGTGTCGTACCATCGCGCCGAGCAAGGCGCGTATCGCCTGCTCGAATTGCCTCAGCGCATCATGGGGCACGGTCGGCGCATCGCCGATCAGGCCCGCCGCCTCAACATCGCCGCGCCGAAGTACCGGCCCCTCGACGACGAAGAATCCCTCACCATAGATCTGCCCGATGTCTCAATCGTGGATATGCGGCAGGAACTACGCGCCGGGAACTCTTCGATGTTCAGCCGCGCTTTGCACACGGCGATGGCCGAGACGCTCGAACGCGGCGAGCAGATGATTCTTTTCCTCAACCGGCGCGGCACGGCGACCCACGTTTTCTGCCGTGACTGCGGCTTTGTGCTGACTTGCTCGCGCTGTGACACGCCGCTGACGCACCACGAGGCCGGCGCGCAGTTGATCTGCCATCACTGCAACTACCGCCGCCCGCCGCCGCAAAAATGCCCGAACTGCGGCCGTGAGCGCATCCGTCACTTCGGCGCGGGGACGCAGAAAGTGGAAGCCGCCGTCGTGGCGCAGTTCCCGAAGGCGCGCACTTTGCGCTGGGACGCCGACACCGCGCGCGCGAAGGGCGCGCACGATCTCATCCTTCAGCAGTTCGTCAACCGTCAGGCCGACGTGTTGATCGGCACGCAGATGATCGCCAAAGGACTCGACTTCCCGTTGGTGACGCTGGTCGGCGTGATCTCGGCCGACACCGGCCTCGCTCTGCCGGACTATCGCGCGGCCGAGCGGACGTTTCAGATTGTGACGCAGGTGGTGGGGAGAGCGGGGCGAGGTTTGCTGGGAGGCCGGGCGATCATCCAGACGTACAATCCCGATCACTACGCCATCCAGGCGGCGGCCCGGCACGACTACGCCGCTTTCTACCGCCGGGAGCTTGCGATCCGCCGCGAGTACGGTTATCCGCCGTTCAGCCGCCTGGTGCGGCTGACGTATCGCAGTCCTTACGCCGACCGCGCCGAGAACGAAGCCGGCGTCGTCGCGAGACAAATGCAGTATCGGATCGAACGGGCTGAACGCTCAGCCACGACGGTCGTCGGCCCGGCGCCATGTTTCTTTGGAAAGATAAGCGGTGAATATCGCTGGCAGGTGATCCTGCGCGGCCCCGATCCGGCTTCGCTGGTGCGGGCCGAAGTGCCTAAAGGCTGGCGCGTCGAGGTCGATCCGTTGAGCACTCTCTAGTTCGGGTTGAAGCGGTAGCCAATGCCGCGCACTGTGAGGATCATCTCCGGGCGGCGCGGGTTGCGTTCCAGTTTGCGGCGCAGGTTGAGGATGTACAACTTGAGGCGGTCAACGGCCGCCTCGCCCTCCGGCCCCCAGGCTTCGGACACAAGCTCCTCGCGCGAGATGACCCGGTCGGTGTTGCGCACCAGCGCGGCCAGCAAGTCGAACTCCCGCGAGGAGAGATCGATCCGGTGTCCGCGCAGAAGCACCTCGCGCTTACTGAAATTCATCTTGAAATCGATCTGGCCGAACGTTATCTCGGCGGTGTGGTTGCGCTCCGGCGAACGGCGCAGGCAAGCTCTCACCCGGGCGACGAGTTCGACAAAGGGGGTCGGCTTGACGAGAAAGTCGTCGCCGCCAAGGCTGAGGCCTTTGACTACGTCTTCAACCGCGCCATGCGCCGACATGAAAATGATCGGGATATCCGACAGTTCGCGCAGGCGGCGGCAGGTCTCCCAACCATCCATGTCGGGCATGACCACGTCCAGGAGGATCAGGCTGGGATGATGCTCGAAAGCGGCGCGCAAACCCTGTGATGCGCTCGCGGCCCCAATGGCCTCGAAGCCTTCTTTCCTCAAGACTTGTCCGACCAAATTGGTCAAGTCCATGTCGTCGTCAATGACTAATATCTTCTCAGCCATTCTGTTCCCGCCCCTCAAGAGGTTGACCTTAATTATGACGGGGCTAGTGCCCCGTTGGAATAGTACCTTTTAGTAGCCCGGCGTTCGAAAGTCACTTGACGGCGCCCGTGGCTTGATCGATATGGGTGTCAATCGAGCCATGCGCCAACCCGGCGGCGATGCCGGCGAGACGGGCGACCGTCGCCGCCGGGATCGAGGCCTCCAAAGCGTGAAACGGAGCAAGGCCGATGCCTCCGTTGGACGCATCACTTACGAATGTGCCGCTGTCGAAGCTGCCTCTTAAGCGGGCCTCGATGGATGCGCGCACGGCGACGTCGGCTCGATTGATGGCGGAAGTGAGCACACGATCCGCGCCGGGAGCCGACCCGCCGGCGAACGTCGTGAGATAAGCGTCGGTCTCTGCGCCGATCACGTAAAAGCCCTGGCGGGCGGCGAGGACGATCGCCGCTTCGCCGGTCTCGCCATCCACGCCGAAGATGATGTCGGCCCCGGCGGCGATCTGTCTTTTCGCCGCCATTGTCCCACCGGCACGATCGCTTGCCGAATTCACATAGACTCCGATCGCCGCGCACGCCGGGCACACGGCGTTCACCCCGCGCTCGAATCCGTTTCGATACTTCCGCACGCGCGGCACATCGCGCCCGGCGACCACGCCGACGATCTTGCTCCGAGAGAACATGCCTGCCAGCGCACCGGCGAGGTAGGCCGACTGATCTTCGCGAAAGATCAGCCCTTGCACGTTCGGGATCGCCGGGTCGAAAGAATAATTGACGACGGAGAATGTGAGACTCGGATTGCCGGCGGCAACGAGTGCCGTCGCGTCGGCTCCGAGCGGCCCCGCGACGACGATGTGAGTGAATCCTTCTGTCGCGAGACTCTCGATTGCCGGTTCGATGTCGCGCGGCGAAGACGTTTCGCGGAACGCGAACTCCGCGCCGTTTGCCTCAGCCGCGCTTCGCGCGCCGGAGATCGCCAATTGATTCAGCGTGCCGTCGGAGATCGGGCCGGGCATGACGACGAGGCCGATCTTGATTGGCGCCGGCTGAGGTGCGGGAGAGACGGAAAGGCAGGCCGAGAGGAAGAAGGAAGCAAGAAGAAGGAAGCGCAACATGCAGCGCATCTTTTGCTTTTTCCCCTCTGCGAGTTGCTGTATAATCCTCGTAGGCACGGCAATCAATCCCTAACCCCTGATCCATAACCTATGACCACAGACAAAATCCGAATCCTCGTCGCCAAGCCCGGCCTCGACGGGCACGATCGAGGCGCAAAGGTGATCGCCCGCGCCCTGCGCGACGCGGGAATGGAGGTGATCTACACCGGCCTGCGCCAGACGCCGGAGATGATCGCCGAAGCGGCCCTGCAAGAGGACGTGGACGCCGTTGGACTTTCGATTCTCTCCGGCGCGCATATGGCGCTCGTCCCGCGCATCCTCGAACTCCTCCGCGCCAACGGCCTCGGCCAGGTGCCGGTATTTCTCGGCGGGATCGTTCCCGACGAGGATGTTCAGCCGCTGAAGCAAATGGGCGTCGCCGGCATCTTCGGGCCGGGGACGAGCACGGGCGAGATAGCCGAGGCGATTCACAGCGCGGTAAAGCGATAAATGAGTCTCTCCGATCAAGTGCTTGCCGGCGACCGCCGCGCGCTGGCCCGACTCATCACGCAATTGGAGAACGACGCGCCATCGGCGCGCGAAGCCCTCGCGGCGCTCTGGCCTCACACCGGCCGGGCGCACGTTGTCGGCGTCACCGGCGCACCGGGGACAGGCAAATCCACGCTGGTCAACGAAATTGCCAAATGCCTCCGGGCCGCCTCACCTCCGGCCCGCACCGTCGGTATTATAGCCGTAGACCCGACCAGCCCCTTCTCCGGCGGCGCGATCTTGGGCGACCGGATCCGAATGCGTGACCTCGCCGGCGACTCCGGCGTCTTCATCCGAAGCATGGCGACGCGCGGGAGTCTCGGCGGCCTCGCCCGCGCCACATCGGACGCGGTGCAGGCGCTCGACGCGGGCGGCTTCGACGCGATCCTGATCGAGACGGTCGGCGCGGGACAGTCCGAGGTCGAGATCGCGCGAACGGCGCACACGGTGATCGTCGTCGTAGCCCCCGGCATGGGCGACGAGGTGCAGGCGATCAAAGCCGGCATTCTCGAAATCGCGGATATTTTTGTTGTCAACAAAAGCGATCAGGCCGGCGCGGAGGCGACGGTTCGGGCATTGAGAGCGATGTTGGAGTTGGGAGGAAGGAAGCAGACAGCAGGCAGCGAAGCCGTGTGGGAGACGCCGATTTGTCAGACGACGGCTTCCGAGGGCAAGGGGATTGGAGACGTTGTGGAGGCGATGGATCGCCATCACGCGCACTTGCGGGCCAGCGGCGAACTGAGAATGCGCGAGCGCGAGCGAGTCGTTAACGAGTTGCAGATTCTTCTGCGCGATACGCTTCTGGCCCGGCTGATGGATGGTCTTGGGAACGGGCAGTTCGAGGCGGCAGTTGATCGGGTGATGGCAAGAGAGTCCGATCCCCGGAGTGAGGTAGAGGGGTTAGTCCGCGCCGCTAGAGAGGAGGGGGGATGAATATCGATGAACTTGCGTGGAACAATGACCGAGTAGATCACATAGCCGAACACGAGGTTGATCCCGAAGAGGTCTGGGAAGTCTGCATCGGCAACCATTGGGCGCGACGCGAGGGCAAGAAACGTTTTCGCGTTTATGGTCAGACGAAGACTGGGCGCTACTTGTTCGTAGTATTGGAGCGAATGTCTGCTGGAAAATTCATGCCGATCACTGCCCGCGATATGACAGAAGGTGAGAAACGCCAGTTCCGTAGGATAAAAAAATGAACAAGACACGTAATCCAACCAAACTGCAAGGCTCTATACGGACGCCCAAGTTCAGTTCGTACAAAGACGAGGCGCGATTCTGGGACGATCTCGACACAGCGGCTCACATGCCTGATGACGATGAATGGTTTCGATTTGAAGTCACTGCCCGCTCCGACCGCTGTGAGTATTGCGGTTCGTCAATGCAAACCCGATCGATTGATCTACATCTGGTCGGTCATCGAGTCACGCTTCATCGTGTGCCGTTCTTGGTGTGCCCAACATGCCACCGCAACCGCCTCCCCGAAACTGTAGAACAACTGGCGCGTGAAATTGAGGTGAGTGCGGCCAAGGCTCTCACGCCAGGCCCGAACGTCGGCGAGGTCATGCGATGATTATCGGTGATCGCATCCGCCTGCGCCCGGTCGAACGGGCAGACCTTCCGCGCTTCGTCAAATGGTTTGGCGACCCGGAGGTGCGCGACGGCCTGATGTTCTTCGCGCCGATCGGCGAGGCGCAGGAGGAACGCTGGTTCGAGAACAATCTTTCCCGCCCGGTGGCCGAGCAGGTCTTTTCGATTGACGCGAAGATCGGAGCGCCGGGCGCGGGATTTGTGGCGACATCAGCCGAGCCGAATTGGACGCATATCGGCTCGTGCGGCTTCCGCAACATTGACTGGCGCAACCGCTCCGGCGAGCTGGGCGTCGTCATCGGCGACGAGTTGCAGTGGGGCAAGGGATACGGCACCGACACGATGCGGACGCTGGACGGATGGGGCTTCGGCGAACTCAATCTGCACCGAGTCGCCTTGCAGGTGTACGACAACAATGCGCGCGCCATTCGCTGTTACGAGAAAGTGGGCTTCAAAACAGAAGGCCGCCTGCGCGAGAGCAACTTTCATGACGGCCGCTACCACGACACGCTGATCATGTCCATCCTTCGCGCCGAGTGGGAAACTCGATGACGAGTTTAGGCCCGCACCACGATCGCGAATTGTACACCGGCATCAAGTTGTTCAGCGGCACCGCCTGCCCCGATCTGGCGCAGGAGATTGCCGCCTGCCTGGAACTCCCGCTCAGCGGGCGCGACATCATTCGGTTTCCCAACGAAAACATTTTTGTGCGTTTGCACGGAAGCGTGCGCGGCCAGGATGTCTATTTGATTCAAACCACGGCCTCGCCGGTCAGTCACAATGTGATGGAAATGCTGATCACGTTGAACACGCTCAAACTTGACTCGGCGGCGCGCATCACAGCGGTGATCCCGTACCTGGCCTACGGGCGCTCGGACAAGAAAGATCAGCCGCGCGTGCCGATTACGTCTCGGCTGTTGGCTGATCTTATCGAAGTGGCCGGAGCCGACCGCTACGTGACCGTTGACCTGCACGCCGGGCAGATTCAAGGCTTCTTCTCGATCCCCGGCGACGCGCTGACGGCGTTTCACATTCTCAGCGACTATTTCGTCCACAAGTCGCTCCGCGAGCCGGTCGTCGTCACCGCCGATCTCGGATTTGCGAAGAAGGGCCGCAACTTCGCTGCCAAACTCAATGCGCCAATGGCCTTCGTCGAAAAGCGTCGGCGCGGCAACGATGCCACGGCCGAGGCGTTGTCGGTGATCGGCGACGTGGCCGGGCACGATGTTTTGATCGTGGACGACGAGGTGGACACGGCCGGCTCGGTGTGTCAGGCCGTCGAGATCGTCAAAGCCCATGGCGCACGGGACATTTATCTCTCGTTCGTTCACGCCGTCCTGTCCGATCCTGCGGTTGAACGACTGCGCGCCCTTCCGGTCAAGGAAATCGTGATGACGAACACGATCCCGCTTCCGCCGGAGAAGCGCCTGCCGAACATGACGGTGTTATCGATCGCACCGTTGCTCGCCGAAGTGATCAAGCGCGCGCACGAGGGGAGGAGTGTGGGAGAGATGTTCAATGAGTAGCATTAAGAGTCTGGCCAACATTCAGGTCATTGACCGGCCCGATCCGCCTCTCGACGACCCGGATCGCGTATTGGCCGAGGCAGAGAGGGCCGGAGTTGATGTGATGCGGCTGAGGCGCAATCTGGAGCTTTCGCCCGACGAGCGCCTCGACCAATTCCTGAGGGCACTGGCCTGGCTCGAGTGGGCAGCACAGGCAAGAAGGAGAGTGCCCTCATGAATCCTGAAGCGCTTATCACGGCCTTGAACGCTCATGAAGTCAAATACGTAATAGTCGGTGGATTTGCGGCTGTCCTGCAAGGCGCAAGTTACATCACGCAAGATGTTGATTTCTGCTATGCCCGAGACGAGGAGAATTTGGCCCGACTGTTGCAGGCGCTTGAGCCATTCCATCCGGTCATTCGAACCAATCCCGATCTTCCCTTCGATCTTCCCACACTGCGGGCAAATCCCAACTTCACTTTGGATACGAACGTCGGGGAACTCGACCTGTTGGCCGCTATTGACGGTCTGGGAGATTACGCAGAAGTAGCCAGTCATGCCGAAGTGTTCGAAGTCCAGGGGCAGTCATGCCACGTCCTCAGCCTGGAGGGATTGATTGCCTCAAAAAGTGTCTTGAAGAGGCGAAAGGATGTCCAATTACTCGAGGAGTTGCGCGCGCTGGCGGCTCTCAAGAAGCAAGACCGATGAACCCACCAGCCAACATTCAACCCGTGGCCCGGCGTTTATGTGAACTACTGCCCGGCATCACCACCATTGCGCTCATCGGCTCGCGTGCCACCGGGACCGCCACGCCGGATAGCGATTGGGATATTCTCGTGCTGGTGGATGGTGGCGTCGAAGAGTCGGAGCGCAAGAAGATCAAGGAGCAACTGCGCGGAGAATTTCCCGAACTCAAATTGGACATCCTCTTTGCCTCCGAACGCTGGGTGACGAGCAATTTGCAAAACGATCCGTATCGGCGATATTGGCTGGAGGAGGGGGTGGGTCTGTGGGGTAAGTGGCCGCTCGAATGCCAGTATCCTGCCCTGCGCAAAGGCGCGACAGACTCGCACTTGAATCTCATCCTTTCCGAAATGAAACTGGCGGACGTGTCAGAATTGAGGGTCGCCGAGCAATTTCGCTTTTATGCCAGAGCCCTGAAGAAAATTCTAATGATCGACCACGCGCTCGATGATGACTACCGATCTCTATGGCCTGATCTTGCGCGGGTCATGGGGTCTGAGTTGTGGGAACGGTATCGCCCGACGAATGGCACACGAAGAGTGACACGAAAGAATGTAGAGCGCGCTCGCCGTCTCGCCCGCCGGAAATTGAGAGAGGTGCAAGCCAGAGTTGAAGCCTTACTGCACCCTTCGTATCAAGCGAGAGAGACGGAATGAGTCGCAAGGCCCAATTGGACGAAATGGCAAACTTGGAGGGCAATTCGGTTGCCCATCGAGTTTTGTACGGGGACGACGCAGGGTTGCGTGAAGCCGACCTCTATCAGGATCAAGCCACGAAAACAAGCGAGACCCATACTTGGAACGAGGACGATATTGACTACTTTCGGACGAAGGCTCAGGGCCGCGCGGCACGCGAATTGAAGCGGCGAGAAGAGGATTGGGACGGTCGGACTTATGAATCGCTTGAGGCGGAGGCATTCAGGCTGATCGAGGTATTCATACAGGCGCAGATGAGATGAATGAATTTCTTTCCAGCATCTCCCTCACCTCCCCGACCTCTGCGATCTTGCCATCCCGCAAAACGGCAATCCGATCCGCCAGAGCCTGTGTCACCTCGGCCTCGCTCGTCGTCATCAACACCGTCAGCCCGAACCGCCGGCGCAACTCCAACAGCAAATCGAGCAATCCCGTCGCCCCCGCTGCATCGAGCGTTGACTCAGGTTCGTCCCACACCAGGAACACCGGCGAAAGCGACATAGCGCGGGCGATGGCGATGCGTTGGCGTTGTGCGCCGGAGAATTCCAGCGGCGAACGATGCTCGAAATACGGGTTCAAGCCGACGAGTTCGAGCAGTTCGGCGATCTTGGCCGCGCGCGCCGCGCCGGTGAACAGGCCGTGAACGTCCAGCGGCTCGGCGATGATCTGCCCGACGTGCAGTCGCGGATTGAGCGCAGAGTACGGGTCTTGAAAGACGATCTGCATCTTGCGGCGGACTTCGCGCATGGCCCCGCCGCGCAAGTCGGCGAGCGACTTTCCCTCAAAGTAAATCTTTCCTCCTGTCGGCGGATAAAGCAATAACACGAGCCGCGCGAGGGTGGATTTGCCCGATCCGCGCGCGCCAAGCAGGGCCAACGTCTCGCCGCGCCGCACGTCGAACGTCACGCCGTCCACGACAGGCAGTTCCCCCACCGCCCACTGCGCCGAGCCGGGGCTGCCCTTCGAGAGCGTGAAGTGCTTCTTGAGGTCTTGAACTTTCAAGAGGATGTCATTGTCCGATGCCATCTTTCAACACCAAGTCACGAAGGCACGAAGACACAAAGGGCTATCCGTCTTCCCTTCTATCCGTGAGTCCTTCGTCTTAGAATTCTCTGATACCCGCCGCATCCGAGGATGCGGGCTGGTCACACTCTGCGGCTTTTCGCCTTTGCGTTAATCTGACGCCGCGCTTTCCTCGGCCAGTATCGCCAGATATTCTCTGTCTGCCTCGCTCAACTCAGCTGTCAACAGCAGATCCGGCCGGCGTTGCCACGTGCGGCGCAGAGCTTGCTCGCGCCGCCAGCGTTCGACCTTCGCGTGGTCGCCGGAGAGCAGGACATCCGGCGCGCGCAGGCCGCGAAACTCGGGCGGGCGAGTGTAGTGGGGATATTCAAGCAGGCCGGTGGCGTGCGAATCGTCCGCCGCCGCGCCGGGGTCGCCGAGGACGCCGGGCAGAAGCCGCGTCACCGCATCGACGACGATCATGGCCGGCAGTTCGCCGCCGGTCACGACAAAATCGCCGATTGAAATCTCGTCGGTCGCCAGCCCGGCGCGCACCCGTTCGTCCACGCCTTCGTACCGCCCGCAGATCAGCGCGATCCGCTCGTACTGTGCCAACTCCTGCGCCACGTTTTGAGTGAACAGTCGACCCTGTGGCGTAAGCAAGATGATCGGGGTTTGCTCGTTTGGGGTTTGGGATTTGGAATTTGGGATTTGTAATTCCAACACCGCTTCTACCGCCGCGAACACTGGCTCCGCCTTCATCACCATTCCGCCGCCACCGCCGTAGGGCGTGTCGTCGGTGACGTGGTGCTTGTCCGTCGCGTAATCGCGGATGTTGTGAATCGCGACAGTCAATTGACCGCTCTCCTGCGCGCGTTTGAGAATGCTCTCCTGAAGCGGCGACTCGAACATCGCCGGGAACAGGGTGAAGATGTCAATCCTCATGACGGCCATTATGAAGGCTTTTCTGTTCTCAGGTAGTCTGTGTTAGAATTCGCTCCCAAGATGAGCCGTCAATCTCCAAAGCGGATCGTCATGCTGGCATCGAGTTCACCGCGCCGCCGTGAGTTGCTGGCCCTGGCTGGCGCAATGATCACCCTGGCCGCCGCGCCCGTGGATGAGACGCAACGGGCTGGCGAAACGCCGGAAGCTTACGTCCGGCGGCTGAGCGAAGAAAAGGCAAAGGCCGCCGCCCGCAAACTTCGCTTCGGTTCACTCGTGCTCGCGGCCGACACCGTCGTCGTGAATGATGGCCGCGTTTTCGGCAAGCCAGCCGACGCAGCCGAGGCGACTCGGTTGCTTACAGCACTGCGCGGCAAGTCGCACGAAGTTCTCAGCGCCATCACCGTGATCGACACAGCCAGCGGCAGCATGACGACCGATTTCGCCCGCACTGAAGTGCCCATGCGCCACTATACCGACGAGGAACTTGCCGCGTACGTGGCCTCGGGTGACCCGTTCGACAAGGCAGGCGCCTATGCCATCCAGCACGCCGGATTTCACCCGGTCGAAGGACTCTCCGGTTGCTATGCCAACGTGATGGGCTTGCCGCTGTGCCACGTGACCCGGACACTGCGCGAGATGAATGTCCCCCTCCCGGCGGATGTGCCTCAGGCCTGCCAGCAGTTCACTCGCTACTGTTGCCCTGTCTATGAGAGAATCCTGGAAGGTAAGCCGTGAAGCGCCGTTTGTTGACATTGATGTTGTTGTTCGCCACTGCCTGTGGCACGACAAGCCTAACCCCGAACACCGCATTACCGCTCCCTACGCCCCAAATCACGATCTCTACTCCACTGCCGTCGGATCACGAGGGGACGGCGGCCGCCTTTCTCTCCGCCTGGCAGAGAGGCGATTACGCCGGGATGTATGCCCTGCTCTCGCCGCTGAGCCAGGCCGCTATCAGCCTCGAAGACTTCACCAAGCGGCATCAGAGCGTGGCCGAGGCGATGACCCAGACCTCGGTCGAAACCAAAGTTCTGTCGTCGCTGGCCCAGGGCACCGACGCGCAAGTTTCGTACTCGGTGACGTTTCACACGGCAATTGTCGGCGACATCAGTGCGCTCCAGCCGATCATCATGCCGCTGGTGTATGCCAACGGGCGCTGGGGCGTGTCGTGGTCGGATGGGATGATCCTGCCGCAGTTGGCCGGCGGTAACTACCTTGTCATGGATTTTACCCGCCCGGCGCGCGCCAACATCTACGACCGCAACGGGCACGGCCTGGCCACCGAGACAAACGCCGTCGCGCTGGGCATCGTCCCCGGCAAGATCACCGACGAGGCGGCTCTACTGGGCGCGCTCTCCAGTCTGCTCGGCCTGCGGCGCGATTACATCCAGGGCCTTTACTTCGGCGCTCAACCCGATTGGTACATCCCGGTGGGCGAGGCCTCGGCCGACGACGTGCAGAGCCGCTTGAGTTACTTGAGCGGCCTCGGCGGCCTGCAGATGAGCACGATCAAAACGCGCTACTATCCGGGCGGCGGCATCGCGCCGCACGTCGTCGGCTACACATCGTTTATTCCTGAGGGTCAACTGGCTGAGTATAGACAGCGCGGCTATCGCGGCGACGAGCGCGTGGGACTGGCCGGCGTAGAGGCGTGGGGCGAGCAGTATCTCGCCGGGAAGGCCGGCGGCACGTTGAATATCTATTCGCCGGCCGGCGCGTTTGTGGCGACCCTCGCCCAGAGTCAGCCTCAGCCCTCTCAATCAATCACGCTGACGATCGATCGCGATCTCCAACAGGCGGCGCAACAGGCCCTCGGCGACATGCGCGGCGCGATCGTCGTAATGAATCCAAGCACCGGCGAAGTGCTGGCGATGGCCTCCAACCCGACTTACGACCCGAATCTCTTCGACCCGACCAATCCGAACTCGGTCAACCTGCCGAACGTGCTGAACGATCCGCACCGGCCCTTGATCAACCGCGCCACGCAAGGCGCTTATCCGCCCGGCTCGGTGTTCAAGATCGCGACGATGGGCGCGGCGCTCGATTCAGGCATCTTCCATGCCGGCGATCATTACACCTGCACCGGCTACTGGAGCGAGCTTGGCCCGAACTTCGTCAAGAAAGATTGGACGGTGGACGTCGACTTGCCGCCGCACGGCGATATCACGCTGGCGAAGGCGCTCACCGTTTCCTGCAATCCGTACTTCTGGCACATCGGGCTGACGCTTTACAACGCCGATCCCGGCATCCTGCCGAACGGCGCGAGAGCCTACGGGCTTGGCCCGGCGACGGGCATTGGCCAGGTGGCCGAGGCCGACGGTGTGATCCCCGACGCCGAATGGAAACAGAAAAACATCGGCGAGCCGTGGGTCGTGGGCGACGCGGTGAACATGGCCACCGGTCAGGGCTTCGTCCTCACCACGCCTCTGCAAATCGCCAGAATGGTCACGGCGGTCGCCAACGGCGGAACGTTGTATCGCCCGAACCTCGTGCTGTCAATCTCTCCGCCCGGCGGCCCGCCGACCTACACGTTCAAACCCGAAGAGGTCGGACACTTGCCGACCTCGCCGGAGAATCTCTCCGTGATTCAAGAGTCGATGCGCAACGTGACACGCCGCATGGCCGAAGGCGGAGTTTACACCGGCGGCACTGCGTGGACGGCCTTCAAGGGGCTGTCAATTCCGTTAGCCGGCAAAACGGGAACGGCGGAAGACCCAGGCGCGCCCGGCGGCCTGCCACATGCGTGGTTTGCCGGATACACTCTCAAGAACGATCCGAATCACCCGGACATCGCCATGGCCGTTCTCGTCGAGAACATCGGCGAAGGGGCCGAATTCGCCGCGCCTATCTTCCGGCGCGTCGTCGAGGTCTACTTCTTCGGCCGGCCTTACACGCTGTACCCGTGGGAGTCGTCTTTTGGCGTCACCGCCGCCCCGACCGAAACGCCCAATCCGTTTGCGCCAGCGGAGACCGGCACGCCGCCATCTCCATGATGCAGATGATCGAACCTGACCGCAGAGCACGCCGCGAGCGCAGAGCCTTTCGGAGTTTCCGGTTGATATTCTCTCTCCGCGCTCTCTGCGAACTCGGCGGTGAATGCGTATGACGGCCACGCTCGACGGATTGATTATCAAAGCCCAAAGCGGCTTCTTCACCGTCCACACTGAGGCGGGCAATTTCGCCTGCCAGGTGCGTGGCAAACTCAAGCAACGCAGACTGGCGAGTGACCTCACGGCGGTTGGCGACCGGGTCACGATCTCAACGCACGCGGACGGCGCAGGGATGATCGAAGAGATCGAGCCGCGCCGGAGTGCGCTGTCGCGCAGATCGCCGGCTGGCCGTGACCGGGTTGGGCCGCACAGCGCCGCCGGTGAGAAAGAGCAGGTCATTGTCGCCAACCCCGATCAAGTCGTCTTCGTCTTTGCCGTCGCCGAGCCTGCGCCGCGCCTCGGGATGCTCGACCGCTTTCTGGTGGTGGCCGAGGCTTCGCAGCTGCCCGCCGTCATCTGTTTCAACAAAACCGACATCACCTCCGAGACTCGGGCGCAGGAGATGTTTAGCTTCTACGAGTCGCTCGGCTATCCCGTCATTTACACGAGCGCGAGGAACCGCCGCGGTCTCGACGCCCTGCGCGAACGATTGAGGGATCGGCTCTCGGTGCTGGCCGGGCCGTCGGGCGTGGGCAAGTCGAGTCTGCTCAATGCGCTGCAACCGGGGCTTGGACTCGCCGCGAAGGCGATCAGCCGCGCCACGAGCAAAGGCCGGCACACCACCGTCGTCCCCGAACTTCTCCCGCTGCTCTTCGGCGGCTGGGTGGCCGACACGCCGGGTCTGCGCGCGCTGGCCTTGTTCGATATCGAGCCGGATGAAGTGGACGGCTATTTCGTCGAGATTCGGCCTCTGGTGTCTCAGTGTGAGTTCAACGACTGCACGCACTTGCGCGAGCGGGGTTGCGCGGTTCAGGCGGCTGTCGAGCGCGGCGAGATCGCGCGGAGCCGATATGAGTCGTATCGCAAATTGAGGGAGTTGTGAGCAAACTCCGTTTCGGCTAGAATACCCACGATGCACGTATCGCCTGAACTCTCCATTGAATCACTTGCTCCTGGCTTGGCCGATGTGTTCGCGCCACATCCTATTGCGGCGGCTTACATTTTTGGCTCGGCCGCCCGCGGGCAGATGACGCCGTTCAGCGACATTGACGTGGCGTTGCTGCTTACGGCGGGATGTGTAGCGAAGTCCGATCACCTTAAGTTCGAATTGTCCCTGGAGGCCGAGATTGCTGAACGGTGCGGCCTCAGCGAAACTGATGTGCGGATCATCAATGATGCGCCGCTCATTGTTCGTGGGCGAGTGCTGACAGAAGGCGTGTTGCTGTATGTCCGCGACGATGAGTTCCGAATAGATTTTGAAACTCGCACCCGAACTGAGTACTTTGACTTTCTTCCTGCTGTAGAGTATCTGCGCGAGGCCTTTTTTGCCGACGTCCGTAAGCGAGGGCTGGATGGTCAACACTCCGAAAATTGAGGGAATGCTCCGCAATCTTGCAACACATCTCGGCCAGCTACGCGATATCGCTCAAACTGAGCGTGACGCGTTCGTTGGGGATGCTACCAAGCTCGGTGCGGCAAAGTACTATTTGCAGATTTCCATCGAGGCCTGTCTGGACATCGGTAGCCACATCATTGCTTCTGAACGGTATCGAGCTCCTAAAGATTACCGCGACATTTTCACGGTGCTGAACGAGAATGACATCCTGCCCGACGACTTCACCGTGACCCTTCGGCAAATGGCTGGTGCACTTGTATTGGGAGGTGGACGACGAGCAAGTCTATAACGACCTCCAGCACCACCTGGGCGACTTTGACAAATACGCGCAGTGTGTCCTCGACTTTGTAAAACGTCAGATGCCTTCGTCAGAATAGGCGCCATTCCTCACTCGCTCGCCATTCATCATTCGCCACTTGCCTCATGTCGCCCGCATCGAGTCTCCACCATCTCGGTCGGATCGTTCGTCTGCAAATCCAGCCGGCCCGCCTCACTCTGGGCGAAAAGCCCAATCGCTATTACGATCCCGCCGGTCTGCTGGCAGTGGATGAAATGACCCTCGCGCCGCGCGGCGCGCTGGCTTGCCTGCCCGATGGCCGCGCGATTCTTGACGTCCACCACGCCGATCACCCGCAGGCCTACCGGCACGGAAACAACGCGCTGTCGGTCGGCTTCACCACGCACTACGACGCGATGCGCGAGCGATTTGGCGACCATATCGCGGACGGTTGCGCGGGCGAGAACATCCTCGTGGAGACGGACGAGAAAGTGGAGATGGGCATACTGAGACGAGGCCTCGCGATCCGCCCGGCCGGATCGACCTCACCCGTTTGGCTGGACGAAGTCTGCGTCGCCAAACCGTGCGAGCCGTTCAGCCGATACGCGAGTCGCGCCGCGCAGAGCGAGGACGTGAAGGCCGCGCTCCAATTCCTCGATAACGGCGTGCGCGGCTTCTATTGCGTGCTGGCCGGCGAGAGCGCGGCGACCATCACCGTCGGCGATGAAGTGTTCTGGCCCTCACTTGGCCGATAGCCAGGTCGAACACTCGCCCGCGCTTGTGAATCAGAGTAATATTCTCCACAAGCCAATGGACGTTCATTGAATCACCTCATGATCCAGAATATCTCCCGAAACCTTCTCTCGTCTCTCGCCCGCCTCGGCGTCGAGCCGGACGACGACGACGAAGTTCGCCTGCGCAAGACGCTGGTCGTCGTCAGCACGCTCATGATCATCCCGGCGGGGATCGTGTGGGGCGCGATCTACCTTGTCTTTGGCGAGCCGCTGGCGAGCCTGAGTCCGCTGGCCTACTCGGCCCTGTCTTTTCTGAGCATCGTCCGGTTTGCCCGAACGCGGCACTACGAATCGTTTCGTCTCCGGCAACTCTCGTTCATCTTGCTGCTGCCCTTTTCGCTCATGGTGACACTCGGCGGCTTTGCCAATTCCAGCGCGGTCATCTTGTGGTCGCTGCTGTGTCCGCTGGGCGCGCTGCTCGTTTCCGGCCCGCGCGAGGCGCGGCGTTGGTTTCTGGCCTACCTCGGGCTGGTCCTGCTCGGCACACTGCTCCAGCCTTTCCTGCGCGTCACCAACAACCTGCCGCCCCTCGTCGTGCTGATCTTTTTCGTGATGAACGTCGGCGTGGTCTCGAGCATCGCCTACATTTTGCTCGAATTTTTCGTCGGCCAGAAGGATACCTTTCTCTCGCTGCTGCGTGTCGAGCAGGCGAAAGCCGAGAGCCTTCTGCTCAACGTCTTGCCCAAAGAAATCGCCGCCATCCTCAAGAACGAGCAGCGCACCATCGCAGACCAATACGAAGGAGCGAGCATCTTGTTCGCCGACCTTGTGGGTATCACGCCGCTGACGGCCGAGATGGAGCCGGTGGCGATGGTGGACTTGCTCAACGAAGTTTTCTCCTACTTCGATTCGCTGGCTGAGAAATACGGCGTAGAAAAGATTCGCACCATCGGCGACAGTTACATGGTCGCGGCGGGCGTGCCCCGTCCGAGGCCCGACCACGCCCAGGCGCTGGCCGGTATGGCGCTGGAAATGCGCGACTACTGCGACAGCCGCGCCCTTCAGGGAGGCAAGCCACTGCAATTTCGCATCGGCATCAACTCTGGCCCGGTGGTCGCCGGCGTGATCGGCCGCAGAAAGTTCCTCTACGACCTTTGGGGCGACGCGGTCAACACGGCCAGCCGGATGGAATCTCACGGCACGGCGGGGAAGATTCACATCACACGCGACACTTATGAACTGATCAAAGACGAGTTTATCTGCGAACCGAGGGGCAGGGTATTGGTGAAGAGCAAGGGCGAGATGGAGACGTGGTATCTCGTGGGGAGGAGAGGCGATGTCTGAGAAGCTAAGATTGATGTGTGTCCTCGCCCACCCTGACGACGAATCTCTCGGAAGCGGCGGCACGCTGGCGAAATATGCCGCCGAAGGAGTCGAAACGTATCTTGTCACTGCCACCCGCGGCGAGCGCGGCTGGTGGGGCGACGATTATCCGGGGTTGGAAGCGTTGGGCAAGATCAGAGAGGCCGAACTTCAAGCGGCGGCCAAAGCCCTCAGCCTTCGCGAGGTGAGTTTCCTAAATTACGTTGACGGCGACGTGGATCAAGCCGACCCGGCTGAGGCCGTATCGAAGATCGTCGAGCATCTGCGCCGACGCAGGCCGCAGGTCGTCATCACCTTCTCGCCCGACGGCGCGTACGGCCACCCCGATCACATTGCCACGTCGCAGTTCGCCACCGCCGCGATTGTCTGCGCCGCGGATCCCGGCTACGGTCCGCCGGACAGCGGGAGGCCTCACCGAGTGTCGAAACTGTATTACAAAGTCTGGACGCTGGAAGAATTGGCGGCGTATCAATCAGTCTTCGGCGATCTGGTGATGCGCGTGGACGACAAAGACCGGCGCGTGGTGGCTTGGGAAGACTGGGCGATCACGACGCGCATTGATACCGAAGCCCATTGGCGCACAGCGTGGCAGGCTGTCTTGTGCCACCAATCTCAACTCCCGGCCTATCACAAACTGGAGAATTTGTCGGAAGAACATCATAAAGGCCTGTGGGGTTGTCAGGGATACTATCGCGCCTTTAGCGTCGTCAACGGCGGCAGGCAGGTTGAGAGCGATTTGTTTGAGGGTTTGCGTTAGAGGGACAATTGGCAGTTGCGCCCGCTGCCAAAATGCTTATAATGTTGTTACGTTTGAAGAGAGTTAACAGCGCTCAGGGTGAAACGACCATGGGAATCCGCGCACGAGTTTGGCTGGTTCAACTGCTAAGCCTGAGTTTGATACTCGGCTCGGCGGTCACGGCCCTCGCTCAACAGCCTGAGGCCTCGCGTTACTTCCCCGAGACAGGCCACACCGCCCGCGGCCCGTTCCTCACTTATTATGACACGCGCGGCGGATTGGAAATCTTCGGCTATCCCCTCACCGACGAATTTGTGGACGCCACCACCGGCGTGCTCGTGCAGTATTTCCAGCGGGCGCGGTTCGAGTGGCATCCTGAAAACGCCGATCCCTACAAAGTGCAACTCGGCCTGCTCGGGCAATTGCTGAACCGGGCCATGCCGCGTCTCGGCGCTAGCCAGATTCCTGCGGCCAACAACCCCGACTGCGCCTACTTCGCCGAAACCGGCCACGCCGTCTGCTTTTCTTTCCTGAAGTATTTCAACCAAAAAGGCGGGCTGGACATCTTCGGCTTTCCCACCAGCGAGATCGTGCTGGAGAACAGCCGCTTCGTTCAATACTTCCAACGCGCGCGGATGGAATGGTATCCGGAGCGCCCGGCGGGCCAGCGCGTTCAGTTGGGTTTGCTCGGCAAGATCTACTACGATTTCGCCGGCCTGGATCGTTCGCGATTGACGCCCCAGCCTCTCAGCGCCGCCGACCGCAGAGTCACATCGCTCGTCGTGCATGCCTCGGTGGAGAACCCGATCACCGGCCGCGACGGACAGCAGACGGTCTACGTTTACGTCACCGATCAGCAGGGTCAGAAGTTGGAAGGCGCGCGGGTGACGCTGATCGCGCATTTGCCCAAAGGCGATCAGGCTCTCCCGTTGAATCTTACGAGCGAACGGGGCACGACGAAAGTGACCTTCGACGTCGGCAGGTCCACACCGGGCACGGCCATCACGCTCGACGTGACCGCCGAGTTCGGAACGGTGGCTGGCGACACGCGCACCTCGTTCTTGCCGTGGTGGTAATCCCCTATTTCGCGTAATCTACAGCGCGCGTCTCCCGGATCACCGTCACCTTGATCTGCCCCGGATACTGCATCGTCTCTTCGATCTTCTTCGCCACGTTCTTCGACAACTGCATCGTCGCTAAATCGTCGAGATTGTCTGGCTTGACGATGATGCGAATCTCGCGCCCGGCCTGAAGCGCGTAGGATTGCGCCACGCCTTCGAACGACTGGGCAATGTCCTCCAGCGTCTTGATTCGCTTGATGTATTGCTCCAGCGACTCGCGCCGTGCGCCGGGCCGCGCGCCGGAGATGGCATCGGCGGCTTCGACGATCACCGCCTCGACTGACTCCTGCTCCACTTCGTGATGGTGCGAGGCGATGGCGTTCACGACTTTCGGATTTACCCCGTAGCGCCGCGCGAACTCCGCGCCGAGCATGGCGTGCGTCCCTTCCACGTCGTGATCAATCGCCTTGCCGAGGTCGTGCAAAAGGCCGCCGGCCTTGGCCATCGCCACGTCCGCGCCCATCTCGGCCGCGATCACGCCGGCCAACAGAGCCGTCTCGATGGAGTGCGCGTGCTGATTCTGCCCGTAGGAGGTGCGAAATTTCAAGCGGCCCAGCAGGCGCTGAATCTCCGGGTGCAGGCCGGGAACGCCGGCCTCGAAGGCCGCCTGCTCGCCGGCCTCTTTGATGACCTGATCCACGTCGCGGCGCGCTTCTTCCAGAAGTTTTTCAATGTGCGCCGGATGGATGCGCCCGTCGAGGATCAATTTGCTCAGCGCGCGCCGCGCCACTTCGCGCCGCACCGGATCGAAGGAGGAGATCGTCACCGCCTCAGGCGTGTCGTCCACGATCACATCCACCCCGGCGGCCTGCTCGAAGGCGCGGATGTTGCGCCCGTTGCGCCCGATGATCCGCCCTTTCATCTCGTCGGCCGGGAGCGGCACGACGGAGACCGCGATCTCCGACACATGATCCGAGGCGACGCGCTGAATGGCTAGCGCAATCAGTTCGCGGGCGCGCTTCTCGCCCTCGGCGCGGGCCTCGTCTTCGATCTGCCGGATGGTGCGCGCCATGTCGCCTCGGGCCTCGGTTTCGACCGCCGCGACGAGCACGGCCTTCGCCTCCTCGCGCGTCATGCCCGACACGCGCTCGAGTTCCGCCACGCGCTCGGCGTGCATCTTCTCCAGATCGTTGGCTCGCTTGTCGAGCTGACTCTGGCGCTTGCTCAGCGTCTGCTCGCGCTGGTCGAGTTTTTCGATGCGCCGGTCGAGGTCCTCGCGCCGCTTTTGCACGCGCTCGTCCTCGCGGTTGAGTTCGGCCCTGCGGCGGGCCGTTTCGGCCTCGGCCGCGTCGCGCATCTTGAGCACTTCGTCTTTGGCCTTCAGCGCCGCCTCGCGCGCCTGCGCCTCGGCCTGCGCCAACTGCCGGGCCACTTCGGCCTCACGTTCTTTGGCCCGGGCCGTGGCCTGAGAATGCTGAAGGTAGTAGCCGATGGCCGCGCCCGCCCCCAACGCCACCACGGCGACGATGATCGACGTCACCACCTGCGCAATATCCCTCATCGCTCATTCCTCGCTTTCACTGTCCGCGTCCGATGCCAGGCCTTGTTCCACCGCCTCGCGCCAGACCCGCTCCACGACCGTCTCTATCGTCTCGTATCCAAAACCTCTGCGCGCCAGGAAGCCGCTCAACTTGTGGCTGAACTCGGCGCGGGACAACTTCGCCAGCCGCCGCGCGCGCGTCCGCGCCGCTTGATGGGCGGCCTCTTCGTCGTCCACCTCGACCAGCGCCTCTTCGGCCTGATCGCCGGTCAGTCCCTTCTGTCGCAGTTCGGCCTTGAGCGCGCGCCTGCCTTTGGGCCGGAACTGCGCCCGGTTTTCGATCCACAACCGGGCAAAGGCAGAATCGTCGGCCAGGCCCGATCGCTTGAGCCGGGCCATCACCTCGTCGATCTCTGACTCGCCGGTATCGTGCTGGCGGAGATGCCGGCGGATCTCGGCTTCGGCGCGCGGCCGGTACGACAGGAACTTCAGCGCGCGCTCGTAAGCCGCTTCCACCAAGTCAGCCGCCATCAGCCGAGCGATGTCTTCGTCTGAAAGACTCTGCCCGACCTTCAAGCGCGCGGCTTCAATCGCGGCAAGGCCGAAGGCGAATCTGTCGTCGAGAAACACGTTCACGCGCTGTTTGTTGCGCGCCTGAACCTTGAGGGCCGTGATCTTGCCTGACATAGTTGAAAACAAAACAGCCGCGCTTCTGGCAGAGAAGCCACGGCTGTCGCTCGGAGCGCGATGCGCTCCGCCGAAGTCAGTTTTTGCGGTCCCGGCTTCCATCGAAGCGGGGACGAATCCAAACGAGAGAGCTCCAGCGGCGAGTCGCGCCTCGACGGGCGGCTATCGCGCTGAAGCGGGCAGCATCCGGTGCCTCGGAGGCGAAACCTCGCGCCACAAATGAGTTCCGGCGCGTGTCCGTCGGAGCGAAGCGTCCGGCCAAAGAGTCACCACATCGCCGGCCGTGCCCCGCCGCGCCTCGTCGAGAGTCGTGAACGGGCGGGGAGATGCGCCTGGTGATGTGCGATACGCGATGGAAGACATGCGATACGCCGTTGGCGATACGCGAGTTGCCATTCGTCGGATTCCAAACTGAGATTCGTTCTGCGATGAGCCGTGATTATTCTTCTTCGTCCGCGCCGTCGTCGCCGGAAGGGGCCGCCGGCGGGGCGGCCTGGCCCGACAGGATGTGCGCGCGGACGGCCGCCTCGATTTCGGCGGCGACTTCGGGATTGTCCTTTAGAAATTGTTTCGCGTTTTCGCGCCCCTGCCCCAGGCGGGTATCGCCGTAGGAAAAGAACGCGCCCCGCTTGCCGATAATCTCCAGTGTCGTTCCCAGATCGATCAGATCGCCGGACTTGCTGATGCCCTCATTGTACATGATGTCGAACTCGGCCTCGCGGAAGGGCGGGGCGACTTTGTTCTTCGTCACCCGCACTCGCGTCCGACTGCCGACGACTTCCTGCCCCACTTTGATGGATTGAATGCGGCGCACATCGAGCCGCACACTGGCGTAGAACTTGAGCGCCAGCCCCCCGGTCGTCGTCTCCGGGTTGCCGAACATCACGCCGATCTTCAGGCGCAGTTGATTGGTGAAGACCATCGCCGTGTTCGACTGCTTGATCGCGCCGGAGAGTTTGCGCAGCGCCTGACTCATGAGCCGGGCCTGCATGCCCATCGGCGAGTCGCCCATGTCCCCCTCGATTTCGGCGCGCGGCACGAGCGCGGCCACCGAGTCCACCACGACGACGTCCACCGCGCCCGAGCGCGTCAGGGCTTCGGCGATCTCCAGCGCCTGCTCGCCCGTGTCGGGCTGTGAGATGTATAGATTGTCAATGTCCACACCACAGCGCGCGGCATAGGCCGGATCGAGCGCGTGCTCCATGTCAATGTAAGCGCACGTCCCGCCCGCCTTCTGCGCCTGGGCCACAATGTGCTGGCACAGCGTCGTCTTGCCGGCCGACTCCGGGCCGTAGATTTCGGTCACGCGCCCGCGCGGGATGCCGCCGACGCCGAGCGCGGCGTCGAGCGAGATCGAGCCAGTGGGGATGACTTCGACCGCCAGGTGCGTCGCCTCGCCCAGCCGCATCAACGCGCCGTCGCCGAATTGTTTTTTGATCTGAGCCAGCGCCGCGTCGAGCGCCTTTTCCTTACCGCCGGGCATGAGTGCCTCCAGGTGGGTTCTTCATTGATGATGCCAGAGTTTACAAGATTCGGCTCTAAAAGGCAAGTTTCACATTTCGCCGGAATAGTGCTATAACTTCGGGCGTGATCGTTTCCCGCCAGTTGAGCGCGCGGCCGGTGACGCGCCAGGATTTGAGCCGGCTCACATCGCT
>JACQED010000108.1 GCA_016200785.1 Chloroflexota bacterium | reverse complement strand
GGGCCACGAGGAGCCGTACATCCGCGAAGGCAATGCCGACCGTCTCGACCCGGGCATGACCTTCACCGTCGAACCCGGCATCTACCTGCCGGGGCGCGGTGGTGTGCGGATCGAGGACAACGTGGTGATCGCCGAAAGCGGCGCGGAGACGCTAAATTCGTTTTCGAAAGAGTTGCAGATCATAGGCTAGAATCTCGCGCAAAGACGCCAGGCCGCCGAGTTCTTGCTTTGCGCCTTCGCGTCTTTGCGTGAAGAAATTTCCGGGCTGCCAAAACAATGCTCATTCCCACTACCGAGCCTTTCTTCTTCCGCGGCGGCCCGGTCGGCTGTTTGCTCATTCACGGCTTCACCAGCTCGCCGAAAGAGATGCGCTGGCTGGGCGAGTCTCTCGCCGGGCGAGGGCACACCGTGCTCGGCGTGCGGCTTGCGCACCACGCCACACAGCCCGCCGACATGAACCGTTCGCGCTGGCACGACTGGTATTACTCGGCGGTAGACGGCTGGCACGTCCTGCGCGATCAGTGCGAGCGCATTTTCCCCATCGGCCTCTCGATGGGCGGCGTCACCGCGCTCAAACTCGCCGCCGAATATCCGGTGGCGGGCGTCGTGGCAATGGGCACGCCGATGCGCCCCGCGCGTTCCCTCATGAGCTTTTCCGACTGGCTGTGGCCCTTCATTCCATTCATGAAGAAAGGCCCGCGCATTTGGGACGATCCGAGTGTGGCGGAGTGGCACACGGCCTACACCGTCTATCCCGTTCGAGCGTCCGGCGAGCTGCGCCGATACATGCGGGTCGTCGACGACCTCCTGCCGTGCGTGACGGCGCCGGCATTGCTCATGCACTCGCGCGCCGACCGCACCGTGCCGCCGCAAACTCTCGAATACATCTGCAGCCGCCTCGGCTCAACAGACAAAGAAACATTCTGGGTTGAGAGGAGCAATCACATCATCACGGAAGACAGCGAGAAGGAGATCGTCTTCCAAAAGATCGGCGCGTGGATCGAAGCGCATGCCAATCTCTAATCTCCAATTTCCGGTTGGGGTTTGGAAGTTGGGATTTGGGATTTGATGAATCCCCTCCGCCACTTCTTCCACGACCTCGCCGTGTTCCCGCGCGATCTAAAACTCCTCTCCGTCGCGCTCTTCCTCTGGGGCGCGGGCGACACGCTCTTTTTCTACGTCGTCCCGCTTTACCTCGCGCGCCTCGGCGCGACGCCGGTGCAGATCGGCAACGTGTTCAGCCTCAGCGCGCTGGCCTCGGTCTGCACGATGATACCCGCCGGAATCCTCGCCGATCGCTGGGGGCGAAAAAAGATCATGATGACCGGCTGGATGCTGGGGACGGCGACCGGAGCGCTGATGGCGATCGCCGGCGACCTGCGCTGGTTCACCCTGGGCTGGATCGCCTATTGGCTCACCGGCTTCGTCAACCCGGCGATCACCAGTTACTCGACCGGGGGCCGGGGCGACCTCGCGCCCGAGCGCGCGCTGACGATGACCTACGCCGGCTTCGCCCTCGGCACGATTATCTCGCCGGCACTCGGCGGATGGATCGCCACGCAAATCGGACTGCGATCGCTCTTCGCAATCGCCACCGCCATGTTTGCTCTATCGTCGTTCGTGATCTTCCTCCTGCGCCCTCAGCCGGTGACGCACGTCGCGTCGGAGGGACACTACCGCGACCTGCTCGGCAACCGGCGCTTCATCGCCTTCTGCGCGCTGTTGTGCGGCGTGTGGTTCGTCATGTGGCTGGGGTATCCGCTGGCCCCGAACTTCCTGGCCGATGTGCGCGGGCTGTCGGTTGCGAAAGTGGGCGCGCTCGGATCGTTCAACGCCCTCGGCTCGCTCAC
Organism: Chloroflexota bacterium; assembly: GCA_016200785.1. Taxonomy (GTDB): domain Bacteria; phylum Chloroflexota; class Anaerolineae; order Anaerolineales; family JACQED01; genus JACQED01. The sequence continues at coordinate 4,849 of JACQED010000108.1, read as the reverse complement.
CCTCAGCCTGACGCTTGGCCGCCGACCGCCCCGCCGCGCTTTTGTCGCCGCGCAGGGGATCGTGATGATTTATCTCTTGATCTTGCTCAGGGCCTCGTGGTTCGGCTGGATCGCGCTGGCCTACGTCGCGCGCTCGGCGGTGTTTGTCTCTCGCACGCTGGCCGAGGCGCAGGCGACACGCGTCGTCGAGCGCTCGCAATGGGGGCTGGCATTTGGGACGCTTGAAACGGTGGCGTGGACCGGCGCGGTTCTCGCGCCGTTGTTGGCCGGCCGGCTGTACGCGATTCAGCCGGCCTTGCCCTTTCAACTCAGTTTCGCGCTTTTGCCGGTGGTGATGTTGTTGACGTATTTCTTTTCGCCACGCCCGGCCCTCACTCCCGGCCTCACCCCCGACCCGCCTTCGGCGTCCTGACGACGAAAAGGCTGTCGTCGGGAGAGGGGAGAACATTGGGAGGCACCGCCTCTCCCCCTCTTCCGAAACGGAACTTTCCGTTTCGGGAGACGCGCCAGCGGGCGGGGGGTGAGGGTCTACTGCTGCGGCAAAACGAAATCCGCGCCGATGATCACTCTCACGTCGGCATTGGGGCTGGCCGCGCCGCCGCTGAAGATGTTGCTCCCGGCGACGTGGAACGTCTCGGCCAGATAGCGGGTGGTCTGCGCTTTGCCGGAGTAGTCTATGATGACGGTGGACGGGTAGTCAAGTCGATCGGCGTTGCCGATCTCGACGACGTTGAAGCCGCGCGCGGTGAGATAGTCGCGCACCTTCCCGGCAATACCCAAAATGTTCGAGCCGTTCTGAACCGACAGGCGCGCGCCTTCGACTGTCGCCAACTCCAGCATGTTTCCCGGCGCGGCCGCCACGCCGGTCGGCGCGCTGGAGTGCGGGGCAGGGCCGGAGGCGAAGAAGAGCGGCTGGATCAGCTCGTTGCCGATCTTATACACGTCGGGCACGAGCAATTGCCGCCCGTTGCACGACGTATACTCGGTCAGCAGGTATTTCTGATCGATGACCGCGGTGCGGATGTTCTCGCGGGGAATCTGCGAAGCCAGCGAAGCCAGCGCCAACATCTGGTTGAGTGTCATGTTCGTCACGTATGACCCGGTGAGCGTGTCGTACAGCTGAGGCGCTTTGCCGACCAGACTCGGCATCATGTTCAGGCTGAGCACTTTGTCGCGGACGGCCAGCACCACTTGCTGTTGGCGCGCGGCGCGCTCAAAGTCGCCGCCGAGGGTGGCGCGCGTACGGGCGTAGCGCAGGGCGTCGTGCCCGCTCAAATGCTGGCGGCCGGCTTCGATGTAAAACGGCTCGTAGCCGTAAGTCGCGTCGGGGTAAGTCGGGTCGTCGATCGTCTCTTTCACCTCCACATCGATCCCGCCGATCTGATCCACCACGGTTTCGAACGCGACAAAGTTGATACGCACGTAGTAGTTGATCGGGATGCCGAAGTTGAGCGAGACGGTCTCGACGGCCAGCGCCGGCCCGCCGCCGCCGGGGTAGTCGTAGACGTCTCCCCAGAAATTGGCCTCGTTGATCGAATGGTCGGGGCACTCGCCCATCGGCGAATCGAGCGGGATCTGCACTTTCAAATCGCGCGGGATCGAAAACATGACGGCGGTCTTGGCCAGCGGGTCGGCGCTGAGCACCATGATCGAGTCGGTGTGCGCCGGGCCGGTTTCGTTTTGGCGCTGGTCGATGCCGGTGACGAGCACCGTCACTCGATCGGTGCCGGTCCACTGCGGCGCACTGCCTCCGCCGCCCGCGTTCGCGCCCGGCGTGCCGCCGGGAGTCAATTGCGCCCCCGCCGGCCCCGTGCTGTGGCTTCCGCCGAGATCGAGTTCGGCGACGAAGTCGCGCACGCCGATGAAAATCAAGTAGCCGGCGAGGCCGGTGGCCGCGAGGAACATGCCGATCAGCGCGCCCAGCGACCAATCGGGCAAAGTCGTCTTGCGCCGCTGCCGGCGAGGCGGGAGAGGTCGAGGATTCGGATTCATTCCTTTGCCCCTTGTTCATTCTTCCTTGCCTCGTTGTTCATTGCCTCTCCCCATTTCTCCAGATGCTCGTTGAGGTCCGCCTCGACACGGGCATATTCCTCGCCGAGCGTTCGCACCCGATCGGCGGCTGGGCCGGCCGCTTCGAGTTCCCGCGTAAGTTCGTTCAGCCGTGTCTCCAATGAGGCGATGATTGTCTCAAGTTCGGCGGCGCGCCGGCGATTGCTGATGGCCGATCGCCGATCGCTGATTGCGGCTTGTCTCCTTCGCTCCCCGGCGCCTGTGCTTCCCTGCTTTCTGGCGACTTGCGCCCTGCCCCGTGTGCCTTGCCCGCGCTTGGCCTCTTGCGCCTTTGCTCTCTCGCTCCTCCGCTCCCCCGCTTCTTCCTTCAGGCTTCCGCCTTCATCTTTTGTTGTCATCCACGCACTGTAGTTTCCCGCAAGCACCGTCAACCGTCCAGACTCCAGACTCCAGATTTGCGTCGCCAGCGCGTCGATGAGATAACGATCGTGTGAGACGAGCAGTATCGTGCCAGAGAAATCAGCCAGCACGGCTTCGAGGATTTCCTGCGAGGGGATGTCGAGATGATTCGTCGGCTCGTCGAGCAAAAGAAAGTTCGCGCCTTGAAGCGCGAGTTTGGCTAGGGCCAGCCGGCCGCGCTCGCCGCCGGAGAGCACCGCCACCTTTTTGAAAACGTCGTCGCCGGTGAAGAGAAAGCGGGCGAGGTAATCGCGCGCCTGGCCCGCCGGCATCTCCTGCACCGACCAAATTTCCTCGATGACCGTTCGCTCCGGATTGAGGCTTTCGCTCGCACTCGCGCCGCCCCAGGCGGGGGTGTGCGCCTGCGCGAAGTAGCCGATCTGCAGACTCGCGCCGAGTTTGACGCGGCCCTTCAGCGGCGCGATCTCGCCGAGCAGCGTCCGCAGAAATGTCGTCTTGCCCGCCCCGTTCGGGCCGATGAGCGCGGCGCATTCGCCGCGCCATAGCAGAAGATCGGGCGCGCCGAAAAGCGGCTGGCCGTCGTCGGCGTAGCCGACGGCCAACGACTTCGTCTCCAGCACGCGATCGCCCGAACGGCTCTCGGCACGCAGGTTCAAATGCAAGGCGCGAGCCGCGCGCGGCCGGTCGATCAGCCCGTCGCGCTTCAAGCGTTCGAGGCGGCGCAGTCGCCCCTTCGCCTGTGCCGTGTTCTGCCCGGCGATATTGCGGCGGATGTATTCCTCGGTTTTCGCAATCATCTCGCGCTGGGCTTCGTATTCGAGCCGCTGGCGCGCGTGCCGCTCGGTGCGCTGAGTCAGATAGGCGGTGTAATTGCCGGAGTACGTTTCTATTCGTCCGCCCTGCATCTCCCAGATCGTATCCACCACACGATCCATGAAGTAACGATCATGCGAGACGACGAGCGCCGCGCCGTGCCAATCGGCCAGCCAAGCCTCCAGCCACTCGACGGCGGTGAAGTCGAGATGATTCGTCGGCTCGTCGAGGATCAGCAGGTCGGGGCTTTCGAGCAGAAGCCGGGCGAGGTGAGCGCGAGTCTTCTGTCCGCCGGAGAGTTGCGCCAACGGGCGTTCGTAATCGTCGGCGTCGAAGCCGAGGCCCGTCAGGATGTGCCGGACGCGCGTTTCGTATTCGTATCCGCCGGCGAGCTCGAACTGTTCTTGCAGTTTGCCGTATCTCGTTAGCGCGGCCTCGGCCTGCGCCGGTTCGGCCAACAGCGTTTCGAGGCGCGCGAGTTCGGCCTCCTGCGCGCGCAGATCGTCGAAGGCCGTCAGCATCTCGGCCCACAGCGTCCGCTCGCCGCTCCAATCCGACTCTTGCGGCAGGTAGCCGATGTGCAATCCCTTCGCCCGTCCGACTTTGCCCTGCGAAGGTTCTTCAAGTCCCACGAGGATTCGAAGCAGCGTCGTCTTGCCCGCGCCATTCGGCCCGACGAGCGCGGCGCGCCCCTCACGCGGGATCGCGACCGACACATTCGCAAAGATGTCGTTCGGGCCGTAGGATTTGGCGAGGTCGTGTGTGGAGATCAAACTCATGGGAAGAGATTATAGCATGAGGATTTGCCTCCCCTTCTCCTCGAAGTATAATCTTGTTTTGTTCATTCGATCCGGCGAATGATTATTTGCCCACGGGGCAACCATGATGCTTCACCTGCCGACTCGATTTTCGCTCGTCTCTCTGGCAACAGCCCCGGCCATTGCCGCCCTCCTCGCCTGCTGCCTGACGACATTCAACACCGCTCAGGGTCTCTTGAAGACCAACACCGGGCCGATTGCCTTCGCCTTCAAGCGCGATGGCAAGTGGGAAATCTATTTGCTCAAGCGCTTAAAGACCTCGCTGTGGGCGGCGGCGGATCGAGCATCACCATTCCCGACGAGATCAAGAACATGCTGAAGATCACTTATACCGGCTCAGGCGACTTCCTCGTCACCAACCTCAACGCCGACGGCTCCGTCGGCGACATGACGTCGTTTCACCTCGAAGGCGTGCCCTCGACCGGAGCCTCAACGCCAAACTCCGCCCTCGTCCCCACGCCGGCGACGCCTCGAACTTACACCGTCCAACCGCGCGACACGTTGATGCGATTGGCGAAGCGCTTCGGCGTGACGCTCAACGCTTTGATCGCCGCCAACAGCCTGCGTGACCCCAACCTGATACGAGTGGGTCAGGCGTTGATCATTCCGGCCAAGTGACTCGCAGCCAGGAACAAAGGGAAACATGAAACCCAAGAAACTCGATTGCGGTTTCATTCGTTTCCCTGAATTCCTTTGTTTCCCTGTTGTATAATACTCTTCATGCAAGACGAATCGCTCGAAACGCACGGCCCGGTGCTGGCGGCGGCCGGCACGCTGGCCGGCCTCGG
>JACQED010000107.1 GCA_016200785.1 Chloroflexota bacterium | reverse complement strand
TCGCGGTCAGCGTAGTTTCTTCAAGGGAATACCATATCGTACCCGATAATCAACGGCGCGCCCTGCGCGCGCCAACATCAGAGCCTGTCTGAGAACTCACCACGAAGGCACAAAGGCGCGAAGATCACAAAGAAAACGTAGTGAACTTGGTGTCTCCGTGCCTTGGTGGTTAGGGCTTTTCAGACGCTCACTCAGGAGTAACCCAAGGTGGAAGAGAGACGCTATCGGCGCGATGACGCCGAATACGAAGAAGGATATTAAGAGGGTGGCGACGATCGTGGCCGAGGACGATTCATCCGCCGCCCGAGAGTCTGCCAGTTCTGCATTGACAAGACGGTGCGGCCCGAGTACAAAAACGTCGAGGTGCTCAAGCGGTTGGTGACAGAGCGCGGCAAGATCCGCCCGCGCCGCCAGACCGGTGTCTGCGCCCGTCACCAGCGCGCGTTGGCCGTCGCCATCAAGCGCGCCCGGCATATGGCCCTGCTCGACTTCGGCAGCGCCAGAGAGCGCGTCAGATAACCAGCCGTTGATGAAGAAAACCAAACCGGGCATTCCCGTCGCGCCGGTCGGGCTGACACGCAAACACCTGGCGCGCGTCGAGCGCGAGCGCCGGCTACAGCGCTGGCTGTTCATTTGCGTCGGCGCCGTCCTGGTTATCGTGGCTGGCCTGATCGGCTATGCGTTCTTCGATCAACAAGTCCTCCAGCCGCGCCAGCCGGTCGCGATCGTCGGCGGCGTTTCGATCTCGGTCGGCGACTTTCAGAAACAGGTGCGCTACAGCCGGGTACGCCTGACCGACCAATATTGGAACCTGAGGCAATACGAATCGTTCCTCGGCAACAACCCGCAGTTCCAGGCCCAACTGCAACAAGTCCAATCGCAACTCGGATCGTCCTTCAGCCTGGGGCGCAATGTGCTGGATGGGATGATCGAAGACGAATTGATCCGTCAGGAAGCCGCGAAGCGCGGGATCAAGGTCGCGCCCGACGAGATAGACGGGCTGATCCGCGAATCCTTCAACTACTTCCCGAACGGCACGCCGACGCCGGAGCCGAGCAGCACGCCGCGCCCAACGCCGACCGCTTCGACTGTGCCGACGCAAGCGGCCAGCGGCGCCGGCCAGCCCGGCGGTCAAAGCGGCACGCCGACCGGCCCAACCGAAACGCCGACGCTGGCGTTCACGCCGACCGCGTTGCCGACGGAAACGCCGACGGCCGGCCCAAGCCCCACGGCCACCGAAATCCCGACAATCACTCCTACGCCGACGCCGTACACCGCGCCATTGTTCCAGCGCGACTTTCGCGACTTCGTGACACGCTTGAACCGCTTGGCAAGGATGAATGAGGCCGACGCGCGCCGCCTGTTCGAGTCGAACCTGTACCGTCGCAAACTGACGGCCGTTTTGGAGGCGACGCCGCTGGCCGAGGGCGTTCACGCCCGGCAGATCCTCGTCGCCGACGAAGCGACGGCGAAAGACATTATCAAGAAACTGCAGGCCGGCGGAGATTTCGTGGCACTGGCTGCCCAGTATTCGACCGATAAGTCAAATAAAGACACAGGCGGCGATCTCGGATTCTTCGGGCGCAATCAAATGGTGCCCGAGTTCGAGAAGGCCGCCTTCGACAATCCGGTGGGCCTTGTGCCTCAGCCGGTGAAGACTCAGTTCGGCTGGCACGTGATCGAGGTGTTGGAAAAGCAGGACGAGTCGATGGACAAAGCGCGTCAGCGCGCGCTGACAGAATGGCTCCAAAAACAACGCGACGATCCTAACGTGGTCAAGACCTTCGAGTATTGGGATCAGCGCATCCCGAGTGACCCGACGTTCGATCCCGTTCAGCCACCCACGGCGTTCCCCACCTCAGCGCCGTGATCGCCTGTGGAGGGTGGAGGGGGGAGCGTGAGGCGTGGAGGGTGGGGCGTGGGGCGGGAGGCGTGGAGGGTGGAGCGTGAGGCGAGACGAGGGGCTGTACGGATCTTTGCTTCCCGCGCCGCTTACTTTGCGCTTGCTGATTTTGGAACCCATTTGTGAGGTTCAGCCATCATCAGCGCAAGTTGGCTGCAGATATGGTCGTATCGGTCGGCTAGTGACTTGTGCTGGTCAACAGAAAGATAGCCGAAGCGCAGGGCGAAGTCCAGCCAGACGAGTGTTTCGGTAGCTTCTGCGTCGGCATCGCTCAACTTGCTCACAAAGTTCTTGGGATAGCGCCGCTTGCGCCACGCTTCCGCAATATTGGCACATACTGACCGCGACGAACGTCGAATCTGATCGGTCAGGCTGTAACGCTCTTCCGCTGGAAATGATTTCGTGACTTCGTATATCGAAACCGCTGATTCGAAAGCGAGTTGATAGACCCGCAGTTCGCGATGGTCTTTCGCCGGCATCGCAGTCTCCTTTCATTGTGGACGCGACTTGAATGATAGGAGGCTGTTCGCCCCACGCTCCACCCTCCACGCTTCACGCTTCACGCCTCACTGATCTTCTCCCCCTCCAACTTCAAACTCACCACCTGGCTCGCGCTGTCCGCGCCCATGCTGATGCCGTAGACCGTGTCGGCGGCCTCCACTGTGTTGCGGTTGTGCGTGATCACGATGAACTGCGTGCGGGCGCAAAGTTCCACGAGCATTTCGCGGAAGCGGCCCACGTTCGCCTCGTCGAGCATCGCGTCCACTTCGTCGAGCACACAGAAGGGCGTGGGGCTGACGCGCAGGAGCGCGAAGATCAGCGCGCAGGCCGTCAGCGAGCGTTCGCCGCCGGAGAGCAGGGCCAGTCCCTGTTGACGCCGTCCGGGCAGGCGCGCGACGATGTCGATGCCGGAAGTCGTGAGATGATCCGGGTCGGTCAGGATCAATTTGGCCGTGCCGCCGCCGAACAACCGGGTAAACGTTTCGCGGAATTGCTCGGCCACGGCGTCGAACGTCTTGCGGAACTCGCGCTCCATCATCAGGTCCATCTCGGCGACCACCTCGCGCAGCTGGGCGGCGGCGGTTTCCAAATCCTTCACCTGTGT
>JACQED010000130.1 GCA_016200785.1 Chloroflexota bacterium | reverse complement strand
GTGCTGGCCGGAGTCCAGGCATTGATTGAACTTCTCAACCTCCAGCCCGATTTCCGCCGCATAGGCTTTGAGGTCGCTCACCCCGATGGCCGGAGCGCGGTCGTAAACCAGATCGTGATATTCCCAGAACTTGCTCTGATCGTAGGCGCACTGCCCGGCCTCGGCCGCCTTGGGCGACTGGGCGGTGATGATTGGGAAATCGCGCCAGACGAACCGCACCCGCTCGCCGTACTGCGCCCGAATTCGGTCGAGAATGCCGGCCTGATGCCACGCCCGGCACGACGGACAGCCGAAGTCGCCGTATTCGACAATCGTGACCGGCGCGGTTGAGGGGCCGAGCGAAGGATCGTCGGCGAGACGCGCGGCGTCTACGGGCTGCGGCGTAGGGCGCGGCCACGCGAAGCGGGCGAAGGCCGCAACGGCCAGCAGGCCGATGACCACCGCCCCGATCATCAGCCGACGCCGCCGCCCCTGCTCGGCGCGGCGGCGTTCGCGCACATTTTGTTTGTGACCGGCCTTGCCGGCCTGACGGTGTTGGTTTCCGCTCATGGCTGATAGATCCTTGTCTCCGGCTTGAAAGCCGCCCACGAGAACCAGAAGTGGTTGACGGCCACCACCGGCGTCAATTGCTTCCCGGCCAGTTTCCCGCTCACGGCTTGTCCCAGTACGTTCCACTCACTGCCGGTCTCCTTGTCCACGATCTGCGATCCGTCCAGAGCGAAGGTCAGGCTCTGGCCGTCGAGGTCGCGCGAATAGGCGTTGGCCGTTCCCACGTCGCGGCCTCCGGCAACCGTGTTTGTGTCCAGCGCCGAGGCCGTGCCCGATTGCCACAGCACCACAATATTCGTCCCGCCCACGGTGTCGTTGGCGACACCTATTTCCTGCAACACGTCGTAGGGGTAGGCCACTGCTTCGCCGTTGAGGTCAAGCGTCAACACACGCGCCACCGGCGGCAGAACGCCCGGCGTCTCCGGGCCGCGATACAGAAAGGGCGGGTTGTTCACGTCGTCGTAACCCGCATAGGGATTGACGCCGTAGGAGCGGCTGAAGCCTGTATCCCGCGACAACACTTGACCGTCGGGATAAGCGGCTTTGAAGTCGGCCCACGCGATGACGGATGCCGGACGGAACACAAGCCGTGTGCCGGTCAACTCCCCGGCGATGGCCTCCCCCGTCGCCTGTTGCCACCACGTTTCGGTCGGGCGGTCGTACATGATGAGATTGCTATAGCGCAGACGGCCCGTCGTGCCGAAGTCCAGCACCTGGCCGTTGACCGTCCGCTCGAAGGCGATGGCCGTGTTGCACAGCGGGCAGAAGGTGATCACCACCGGCACGCCGCCCACCGTGTCGTTGACGATCTCGTGCCACATAAAAATCTGAATGGGGTAAGCCCGCGCGTCGTTGCCGATCTGGAAGAAGATGATCGGCTCGACCGGCTTGAGCCACGCTTGCGCGTCGGCCTCGGCGACGGACACGAACTTGGGATGGTCAATCGCCGGGATGCCATCCTTGGGCGGCCCGCCGGAGAGGATCTCGCCGTAAGGAACCGAGTGTTGGCTGAAGTCCGTCGTGAACTCGCGCTTCGCTCCGGACGGTGGGGACTCCTCTGGGAGAAGAATGGGCGCTTCGGTCTGATCCGAGGCAGGCGTCGCCGCCGGCGCAGAGGCCGGGCCGGGTTCAGTCGCCGATGGACTATGGGTGGGGGCAGCCGTCGCACCGGCGCAGGCAGATAGGATCAAGCCGGCGGCAATCAGCGCTCTGTTCAACGATTTCATGGTGTCACCTCCTGATTCCAACGATTCATCAATCCCAGACATACAGCCAGCACGGCGATCCCCCCAACCTGCGCCGCGCGCCAACCGCCGGCGATCACGAGACTGTCCCCGCGAAACGCTTCCAGGAAAACTCGCGCCGCCGCCGATAAGGCCACGACCAGCAAAGAACTGAAACCGCCAAACGGCGACCGGCCTCGCTGCCGCCACCAGACTCCCAGTACGCCCAGCGCCGCGATCAACTCGTACACCTGAGACGGATGGCGATACTCGTCCCACAGATAAATGCTCCACGGCAAGCGTGCCGCCGCGCCGAAGGCATCGCCGCTGGACAAGTGGGCCAGCGCGACGGCGACGGCCATCACCGCGAAGGCCGGGGCCAGCGCGTCGAGCGTCGTCCGCAACCGCAGTTTGTGGCGGGCGCCGTAAATGACGGCGGCGGCCAAGCCGATGAGCATCCCTTCACCTGGTGCGAGCGTAGCCGCGTTGAGAGAAAACAAGCCCAGCGGATCGGCCACATACGAACTCAGGTATCGAGCGGCATAAGCCAGCCGCGCTCCGATCAGCCCGCTGATCAACCCGACGAAGGCCAGGCGGTAGACCGCCTCGGCATCCATTTGCAATCGCGCCGATTCTTTTTCCGTCAGCGACAAGCCAAGCCACACGCCGATCAGTAAAGCCAGACCGGGGACTTGTATTGCCAGCAAGCCGATTTGCAGGATGGGAAACATCAAGGCGGCTTCTGCAAAAGTGATTCAACCTGCGTCTGCAGCACAGCCTCACGCATCGGCCCGCCGACGGCGACCGAGCGGATAATCCCTCTTCGGTCTACAAAAAACGTGCTGGGCAGGGCGCGCAGCAGATAGCGCCGGCTCACCGCGCCATCGCGATCGAGCAGGATCGGGAAAGTCAACCCATATTTCTGCGCGAAGGCCCGCGCATCCGTCTGGCTGTCCTGAAAAGTGCCATTGACCGCCAGCACTGCGAGGCCGCGCTGGCGGTTGGCCACGTACAACTCTTGGATGGCCGGCATCTCGGCGCGGCACGGGCCACACCAACTGGCCCATAGATTCACGATCACAACCTGGCCGCGAAAGGCCGAAAGCGTCGCCGTCGCGCCGTCCAGCGTGTCGAGGGTGAAATCGGGCGCGGGGAAACCCTCGCGGGGACTCGGAATCTGCCCCGCGCCGGCAACCGATACCGGGACACGCGAGAACCACGTCCAGCCGGCCGCCAAAAGCACGATCATTGACGTTAAAGCCCACCAGCGTCGAGCGTCTTCCATTAACCAACCCATTGGCCTCAGCCTCCTGCCCCGACGAACCGCCGCCAGAACGTGACCACGCCTTCGTCAAGATACGTCTGCAAGTCGGACACGAAGGCATAGCGGGCGAACACTTGCAGGGAGCCGGTGAACAACAGCAGGCCGATCGCAATCAAAAAGACGCCGGCGACGGCGGACATGTAGCGCATGTACTTGCCGTAACGGCGCAACAGTTCCGAGGCGCGTCCGATCCCGGCGGCGGCCAGGAGGAACGGGATGCCCAGGCCGAGCGAATACGCGGAGAGCAAAACCACGCCACGCCCGACGTCGTTCGCGCTCAAGGCCAGAGTCAGCACCGCGCCGAGAACCGGGCCGACGCACGGCGACCAACCGGCTGAGAAGAACACGCCCATGAGCGATGAGGAGAGATACCCCAGACGGCGATCCGGCGCTTGCTGGCGGCGGGTGTCGTAGTCCAGAAAGGGAATGTGGATGATCCCCAGGGTGTGCAGGCCGAACACAATCACGATCACCCCGCC
>JACQED010000129.1 GCA_016200785.1 Chloroflexota bacterium | reverse complement strand
TTGTTTTGCCCCAGCAGGATTTCGCCGATCTCGCCCTGAATGTGGTCGTCGCCGATTGCGCCTTCTTTCTTCGGAAACAGAAAATCGCCCGCCTCGTTGAGCGTGGATTCGCGCCGATCCACGAACAACCGCGATTTGACGACCGCCGCCGTGTCGAGTTCGCGGGTGAAAGACACGCTCGACCCGACGGCGTTGACGTGCGTCCCCGGCGCGATCCACTCACCCATAAGCACCGGCTCTTTCGACGACGTGACGGCGCAAATGATGTCCGCGCCCGTCACCGCCTCTTTCGCCCCCCTCCTCGGTTCGACTTTGATCCCGTGCTGCTTCGATTCCTGCTCGGCGAAGCGGCGCGCGTTGTCGCCGCTCCGACTCCACACGCGAACCCGCCTTATCTTCCGGGCCAGCAGCATGGCTTCGAGATGCGTCCGGGCCTGCACGCCCGAGCCGAGGATGGCGAGGTCACTTGCATCCTCGCGGGCCAGCAGCTTCGTCGCCACACCGGTGACGGCGGCGGTGCGGATGGCGGTGATTTCGCTCGCGTCGATGATCGCGAGCAGTCGTCCGTGCTCACTCTCGAACAGCATCACCGCGCCTTGATGCGAGTCGTACTCGGTGCCGTGATTGCCAGGGAACACGGTGACGACTTTTAAGCCCATGACCTTCATGTTTCCCAGATACGACGGCATCATGCCGAGCGCGCCCACTTTTTCGGGCAGCCACATCACCGGGCGCAGAGGCAAGATGGCCTCGCCGCGCGCTAGGGTTTTGAGCGCTTCGGCCATCACCTCCATGCATTCGTTCATCGGCAAGAGTTGCGGCACTTCGGATTGGTTGACGATGAGAACTTGCATTTGAAAGAGTCTCCTCACACGAAAAACCCCGCAATCACTTCCCTCTCCTCCCCGGTCAACTTTATCTCCATCGCCCGCCGCGCCGGCTCGAGCTGCTCCGGGCGGCGCGGGCCGAGGATGGGCGCGGTGACGAGGGGATGCGACATGACCCAGGCGAGGGCCAGCGAGGCCATGTCGGTTCCGCGTTCGGCGGCGTGAGCGCGAAGAGCGTCGAGGCCGCGAAAGACCTTCTCGTTGACTAGTTTGCTGTACGGTTCGGGCCGCAGGGTCATGCGCGAGCCGACAGGAAATGAACCGCCGGACTCGTATTTGCCCGTCAGCCAGCCGCCGGCCAGCGGGCTGAACGGAGTGTGGCCGAGGCCCTGATCCGCGCACAGCGGGAACATCTCGCGCTCGTCGTCTCGTTCGAGCAGACTGTACGAGTTCTGCGCCCAGCCGAAGCGATGGAGATTGTATTTGTCGCTGATCCACAGCGCCTTCGTCATCAGCCACGCCGGCATGTTCGACGCGCCGATATAGCGCACTTTGCCTTGATGAATCAAGTCGTCCATCGCCCGCAGTGTTTCCTCCAGCGGCGTCGCCGGGTCGGGCGTTTCGTGAGTCAAATACATGTCGAGGTGATCGGTGTTGAGGCGCGTAAGGCTGGCGTCGATCTGTCCCATGATGTGGCGGCGCGAGAGGCCCCAATCGTTTGGCCCGTCGCCGACAGGGTTGAAGACCTTGGAACTCAGCACGAGTTGATCGCGAACACGCGACCCCTTCGCCTTCAACCAGTTGCCGATATAAGTCTCGCTCCGCCCGCCGCCGTAAGCGTTCGCCGTGTCGAACCAGTTGATGCCCATCTCGCACGCGGTATCCATCAGCGCGAAGGCTTCTTCTTCTGTCTCGCCCTTGCCGAAGAAAGCCGGCGCACTGCCGATGCCGCCGAAGTTGCCACAACCGAGGCCGACGGCGGAGATTCTCAGGCCGGTGCGGCCGAGGTTTTTGTATTCCATTTTGCGATCATCAGTTTGCCGGAGGACTTTCGGCCATTGTAGTCGTGAACGTGCTCTGTGGCAACAGCCGGGCCTCTTCAGGCTCCAAGCACCCGCATCACGTTCTCAAAAGTCAACAAATTCACGTCGGCGCTCGGATCGAGAAATGGGCGCACATCGGCCACCACATTGTCCCATGCAAGCGTCTGCAATCTGTCCCGCACGATCTCCCGCCAGTTGGCTTCGGTCGGATCGGCTCCGGCCCAGCCCGTCTGCCGCAGGGCGTTGCCGAGGAGAGTCAAGTTGGGCGCGGGCCAGTCAGGATCGCCGAGATACCACAATAGATCATAGATGTCGCGGCCCTTGGCGTAAGGCCGTTGCAGGATGGCGTGCAGTTTGCCGGCCAGCAAGGAGGCGCGGTCGTGATGCTGCAGTTGAAGTGTCACATGGCGGCGAATAACGCTCGTCGCGAGCACCGCCCCGGCGGGCGGATTCGTGTCCACCTCGATCTTTACCGACAGCACTTCGTCTCGATGCGGCGACAGAGTCAACTCATGAAGCAGTCCGGGGAAACGGACGAACGCGCTGTGAACCGCTTTCTGGTCGTTCACTTTGAGATCGACAGTGTAACCTTCTCCAGACAATTCGGCCCGGATCGCTCGCAAGTAGGCGCGGAAGTCGTACTGCGATCTGTCTCGTTCGAGCGCAAAGTCCAGGTCTTCCGAGTGGCGAGCGCTGGCGAACAGGAAACGCAGAGATGTGCCGCCGTGAAAGGCCAGCGGGATCATCGCCCCGGCGCGCTGGAGAGAGCCGAGGAGTCTGGCTTGCAAGTACTCGCGCACTGCATTTCGACCATGAGCGGGTGTCCCGGCGGCGCGGGCCATCTCGGCGAGGTATTCCTTCACAGTGTTTCGAACTCCGCCGCCTCCGAGCGCGCCAATTGGGCGACGAACGTACCTGTGCGTCGCAGTTTGGCGCTTTTCGCGAGATCGGCCTGCCGCCGCAATTCGTCCAGATCCAAGGACTCCAAATGTTGCAATCTTAGTTCTTTGAGGTATTCTGGCGCATCTCCGCCGGATTGTAGATAGATCAGGTCGAGCAGTGCTTTTTCCGGCGTGGCGACGAACGCCTTCTGGCCTGCGCCTAGTTCCGTCAACCGATAACCGCGCAACAGCGCGGTTTTTACGTGGCGAAACTCGTAGACTCCCAATGGTGTGTCCCAGCGAGCGGGGCGCGCCGTCGTGATGCTGGTGGTGACCGGCACGTGTTCCGGGATCAGACCATAGTGAGCCAGAGCCGATTGGCAACTGACGTACGACCCGCCAATCAGGCGATTTGCGACGACGAATGGATGGGGCTTGACTTTCTGAAATGGGGGTGCGAGCGCGTAGAGGCCGCGCCGCAATTGATACAGTCGTCCGGCCTTTGTCCAGCGCGACAACTGGCGGCGGATGTCGGCCGCATCCACATCACCCGCCAGAAGAAGGCAGGCCTCAAAGATCGGCTCATCGCCGACGATTTCGATCACTCGCCTGAATTCCATGCGGCTATAATGCCACAAATGGCAAGTTACTGCAATGGATTCTGGGAAATCCATTGACAATTCAAACATCTGTTCTATAATATCTTTCGATGGACGCCGAAGCCAAACTCGCCCTCGTCGCCGACCAGATGCACCTCGAACCGGCTGAGGAAGTCGCGCCCGCGCCGACCTCCCTCCGCTCGCCGCACGCCGTGGCCGCGTGCGGCCACTCGCCCGCCGAACTGCGCGCGGCAGTCGAGGCCGGCGTTGTGGAAACGCTCACGAACGGCAACGGCAATCCGGGCCGCTCGCTTGAAGCGAAGAAGAACTCGCTCGGCATTTACAACGCCGCGATGCCGGGCGGCAAGCGCATGCCTTTCCTCAAGACGATGCTGACCTCGGCCTGTGAGCGCGACTGCTACTATTGCCCTTTCCGCGCCGGACGCGACTACCGCCGCGCGACCTTCAAGCCCGACGAGATGGCAACCGTGTTCCATCAAATGTTCAAAGGCGGATTGGCTCAGGGTCTGTTCCTGAGTTCGGGCATCGCCGGCGGCGGGATGCGAACGCAGGACAAACTCATCGCCGTCGCCGAAATCCTGCGGCGCAAGTTCAACTACTCCGGCTACTTGCATCTGAAGATCATGCCGGGCGCGGAACGCGACCAGGTATGGCGCGCGATGCAATTCGCCGATCGCATCTCGATCAATCTCGAAGCGCCTAACGCCGAACGACTGTCTTCGCTCGCCCCCCGCAAAGTTTTCTTCGAGGAGTTGCTTCGTCCCTTGCAGTGGGCCGAGGAGATTCGCCAAACCCAACCGGCGCATCGCACTTACAATGGCCGCTGGCCCTCGACCGTGACTCAATTCGTCGTCGGCGGCGCGGGCGAAAGCGATCTCGAAATTCTCTCCACGACCGCCTATCTCACCCGTCAACTCCGCCTCGCGCGCTCGTACTTCTCCGCCTTCAGCCCCGTGCCCGACACGCCGCTGGAAAATCACGCGCCGGAGAATCCGTGGCGCGAGCACCGGCTGTATCAAGCCTCGTTCCTCTTCCGCGATTACGGCTTCGACCTCGAAGACATGCCCTTCGACGCGAAGGGCACTCTGCCGCTCGACGTCGATCCGAAACTAGCGTGGGCCAGAGCGAACCTGGCCGAGACGCCGATCGAGATCAACCGCGCCGACCGGCGCGACCTTCTGCGCGTCCCCGGCGTCGGGCCGAAGGGCGCGGACTCGATCATCGCCGCCCGCCGCCGGGGACGCCTGCGCGACTTGCGCGACCTGCAGAAGATCGGCGTCCTCGCCGCGCGCGCCGCGCCGTTCATTCTGATCGACGGGCGCCAGCCCGTCCGCCAACTCGCGCTCTGGTAAAGCCACCTCTCCCTTGAGGAGAGAGCCGGGGTGAGGGCCTGTCCCTTTTGTTGAATCTGACTAAAATCGTCGCATCCTGAAAACACTGGAGGCGACGATGCCGGCCGATACCTCTCTTCTCAACGAAGTTCACGTATTCAAATTACTCGACCCTGACGAGCTCGAACTACTCGCCGCGCAACTCGACGAAGTCCATTTTGCCGCCGGGCAGCAAATCTTCAGCCGGGGCGATCCGGGCGACGCGATCTACGTCGTCAACACTGGCGAGGTGGAGATTTCAATCGCCGACTCAACCGGCGAACGAATCGTTTTCGAGAAGGTCCAACCTGGCGATTTCTTCGGCGAACTGTCGTTGTTCGACGGCGAGCCGCGCAGTAGCGACGCCATCGCCACGCAAGACACCCACGCGCTCCGGGTGGATCGGCACGACTTGGAAATCCTCTTCCACAGTCACCCGGACGCGGCCATGGACTTCCTCACGGTGATGGGCCGCCGCTTGCGCGAGGCCGACCGCATGCTTCAGTATCGCCCGGTCATCAGCCCCAACGAGGCCATCGAGGAACAGATCACCACCGTCCAGCGCATCGCCGATTTTCTGGCCGCCTTCAGTGGCACTATTACATTCCTGCCCGTCCACCTCGGCTGGTTTATCGCGTGGGTCATATTCAACCTTCCCGCGCATCCCGCTCTCCGTCCTTTCGATCCATTCCCGTTTGGCCTGCTGACGATGATCGTCTCGCTCGAAGCGATCTTCCTCTCGTGTTTCGTCCTCATCAGCCAGAGCCGGCAGGCCGCCAAAGACCGCATCCGATCGGACGTCGAGTATGCCGCTAACATCAAAGCCGGGCTGGAGGTGTCGCAGTTGCACGTCAAAGTGGATCACCTGTACGATCAGCTGATGGGGCAACTCGCGGCGCTGAACAGAAAGACAAACTAGGGGCCGGGGATAGGAGTTTATCAAAGATGGCCGGGACGATCGCCCTCGTCGGCGGAGGAGAATTTCGCGCGCCATGCGACGAGATGGATCGCGCGCTGATCGAACTAGCCGGCGGCCAGAGCGCGAGGGTCGGGATCATTCCCACCGCCGCCGCGCGAGAGAATCCGCGCCTGGCCGCGCAGAACGGCGTGAACCATTTTCGCCGTCTCGGCGCGAGCACCGGAGCGATCATGATCGTCCAGCGGGCCAACGCCGACAGCCCACGTTTCGCCGCCCAAATTGACGATCTCACGCTGGCCTACCTCACGGGCGGCGATCC
>JACQED010000048.1 GCA_016200785.1 Chloroflexota bacterium | reverse complement strand
GATCTGATCACGCCCAGGCCCGGGCCGCTGGCGTAGACCGTCGCCGGTTGATCGGGGTTGACGATGACGCCCGACATCCCGTAGGTCTGCGGCACGTTGACGCTTACCCAGCCGGAGTCAGCACGCCAGCGAAACAGGCCATCGCGATCGGCTCTGAGCAGGCTGTCATCGGTCGGGTCGTAGGCCAGCGCGACAGACTCGCTGAGGCTGGTTTCGCTGATCGCCGGTTGTGGATTAACGGGAGTCGCGGGTGGGCTGCCAGCGCAGGCCGTGAGCAGCAACAGACCGAGCAGTGTCACGAATGCGATTCCAGATTGTCGCATGGTGGTTCTTTCCTCCTCACGGGTGGGTGACGCTCACGATGTGCATTTCGTATCCACCACCGGGGTGATCGTCGGCGCTCTGTACAACCAGATCGAACAGCAGCACGGTCGTCTGATTGTCTGATTGTCTGATTTCGACGGACAGGGAAGCACAAGGCGGCGCAACGCAGACAGGCTCATCGTTCACTCAAGAGTTCCCGAATATGCTTCACTAGCAATTCGCTCAAGGGCGGCGTCCATTGCGCCGTGCCGGCATCGTCAAACGGCGTGGAAACATACCAACGCCGCTGGCCCATTTTGTCGATGAGGTGGACACCCGGGGTATGCACCAGTTCCTCTTGCTCTGTCGAGGCCGGAACCACCAGAACGTTGAGGGGGCAGACTTCCTTGCACTGGCTGTCCATGAAACTCAGCGCCACCACCTGGCCGCGGAAGTCGGACAAGGCTACCTCGACGCCGTTCTGATCGGCAAGCCGGAAATCCGCCGCCAAGCCGTCGAGGGCAGTTCCCTTGTAGGCCCCGGCAGAGTCGGGAAACGCGGGCTGACGAGCACAGGCCCCGATGGACAGAACGAAAATAATCGCGGCGAGGGCCGTGGCCAGTCGTCGCCAGACGCGCCTTACCATACTACATGATTGTAGTAGATGGCGCGAAAGATGTCAAGTTGGGGCTAAATTGTGGGGATTTGGACGATCATGCAGGCCGCGATCAGAATCGCGCTGCTGCTCAGGAGGCTCAGGGCCGAGGGGCGCAGGTCAACACGGCGGTCGCCCGTGAGATGCGCAATGCGCGCCTCGGTCGCGCTCAGGCCGCTGACGCCGACGGCCACAGGGAGGCGCACGGCCAGGGGATGGGTGAGAATCTTGTGCAGGGCGCCGGCGAGCGAGGCCCGCCCGGCATGAAATATGGCGTGGCGATCAGCCGCCAGTTCGGCGTGCGTCATGGCCCAATCGCGCAATTCGTCAGCGATGGGGAGAAATACGAGGGTGGCCGCCGACACTTCGACGATCAAGCCGCGCAGGGGATCGAAATGGCGGCGGTGATGATCTTCGTGCAACAAGACGGCTCGTAATTCGGCGTCGGTCAGCGCCTCCGCCAGTCCAACGCTGAGGCAGATACGCGGCCGGACGAAACCGAAGCAAAAGGCCAGCGGTTGCGGGGCGGCGATGACGATGACCTGCCGGGCCAGGCCGAGTTGCCGGGCGATCCACCTCAGGCGTCTGGGCGGCCTGGTAACCGTGGCGCAGCGCAGTTTGTCCACGAAGCGCTGTGTCTTCCACAGCCGCACGCCCAGCGAGCCGAGGCCGAACAGCGCGAAGGTGAACAGGACACTCCGCAGCAGTGCCGCCATGAGTTGCGTCACGTCGGCGGTCATTGTCATTCCGAGCATTTGACAGCAGATCGCCCAGGCTGGAGCCGGATCGCCCGGCGCGTTGAGCGGCCACAGCCAGCGCAGTCCGGCGATGGCCGTGCAAATCACGGCCAAGCCGAGCAGACTCACTAGCACAGGGTAACGTCGGTCACGCATCGCCTTTCTCCTCCCGCGCGGCGCGTGCGAGTTCGGCCAATCGCGCCAGTTGGTCGGGGCCGGCCTGGCTCAGTTCTTTGACGATTTGGGCGAGGGCGATGTCGCCGAAGTCGGCTAGGAGGGAATGCACGACCGCGCCGGCGGCCTGGGTCTCGAACGCTTCGCGCGTCAGGGCGGCGCGATATACGTGGGCCTTGCCTTCCTTAATCTGCGTGAGCAGGCCCTTTTGGGCCAAGCGGCCCATCACAGTCATAATCGTAGTATAGGCCGGGCGGCGTTTCTTAAGCGTGGCTACGACGTCGCGGACGGTGACCGACTCGCGGGCCCAGGCGACGTTCATGATGGCGAGTTCGAGTTCGCCGAGGAATTTTTCGGCGCCCTTGCCGGCGCGGCGGGTGATCTTGGTGTACGAGCGGGCAGGCACAGTCTTGCTCCTGAACTACTACAGGATTGTAGTGAGATTGGCCGGGCCTGTCAAACGCGCTCTCACACAGTTCCCATCGTCATGCGCCATTCGGCCTACGCCCCGGTAGGCCATTTGGGCTTTGAAGTTTGGAGTTTGAAGTTCGACCTTCGGAGAAGCCCATGTCAGTCACAGACCCCGTATGCGGAATGGCAATCGAAGCCCAAGAGGCGTTCGCCTCCCGCCAATACAAAGCCCAAACCTACTACTTCTGCTCGGCGAACTGCGTGGCCAAGTTCGACGCCACGCCGGAGCAATACGCCACCGTTGTGCCCTCGGCCACGACCGGCATCGCCGACGGCGCAACCGGCCCAGTGCGACTCGAGATGCCGGTGCGCGGCCTCTCCCGCTCCGGCGGCCCGGCGCTGACGAAGGCCCTCGAAGCCGTCCGCGGTGTGAACAAGGCGAGTGTCAACGTCCGCAGTGGCCGCGCCACGATTGAGTACGACCCTGCCCGCGCAAACGCCGCCGACTTCGTGGACGCGATCCGCGCCGCCGGGTTCAGCACCGATGGCCAGACGATGCGGCTCAAGGTCAGCGGCCTGTATTGCGCCGAGTGCGTCGCCCGCATCGAAGACGCGCTCAAAGCCACGCCCGGCGTGCTCGATGCGACAATGAACGCGGCGACGAACGAAGTGAGGGTGGAGTATTCGCCGGTCATCGGCGACTTGAGCCTGCTCACGAAGGCCGTCGAGTCCGCCGGGCCATACAAGGCGACCCGTGCCGCCGAGGCCTCTGAACCCGAACTGGACAAAGAGGCGCAAGAGACCGAAAAGGAATACCGCTCGCTCATGCGCAAGTGGTGGTTCGGCGCGGCGGTCGGCGTGCCGACGATGCTCCTCTCCTATCCATGGCTCTTCCCCGTCCTGCGCGACTTCTTCCCGCGTGGCAGCGCCAATCTGCTCTACGTCTGGTACGCGATGGGCGCGGGCAGTCTGGCCGTGCTCATCTATTCCGGTAGTCAGTTCTTCCTCGGCGCGTGGGAGGGCCTCAAGCACCGCTCGGCCAACATGCACACCCTGATCGCGCTCGGCACCGGCGTCGCGTGGATTTACTCGACGATTGCCCTGCTCTTCCCGCGGATCTTTCCATCGGAAAAGGCCGCACGTCGGAGGCTATCAAGAAACTGATCGGCTTGCAGGCCAAGACCGCTCGCGTCATCCGCGACGGGAAAGAAGCAGACATCCCGGTCGAGGAAGTGCTGGTCAACGACCTCGTCGTCGTCCGCCCCGGCGAGAAAATCCCGGTGGACGGCGATGTGATCGAAGGCAGCTCGGCGGTGGACGAGTCCATGATCACCGGCGAGTCGCTGCCCGTCTCGAAGAAAGTCGGCGACGAGGTGATCGGCGCGACGATCAACAAGACCGGCGCGTTCAAGTTCCGCGCCACGAAGGTCGGCAAGGATACCGCGCTGGCGAACATCATCCGGTTGGTGCAGGACGCGCAGGGGAGCAAAGTGCCCATCCAGCGCATCGTGGACAAGGTGTCGGCCTTCTTCACTCCGGCGGTGATGATCCTCGCCATCGTCGGCTTCGTCGTGTGGTACGACTTCGGCCCGGCCCCGGCGCTGGCCTACGCGCTGATCGTCGCCGTGACGACGCTGATCATCGCCTGCCCGTGCGCCCTCGGCATGGCGACGCCGATGAGCCTGACCACCGGCATCGGCCTGGGCGCGCAGAACGGCATCCTCATCCGCTCCGGCGACGCCCTGCAATCCGCCGAACGGCTGAACGCCGTTATCCTCGACAAGACCGGGACGATTACGAAGGGGAAGCCGGAGTTGACGGATGTAGTGCTGGCCGATAGCAGATGGCAGATAGCCGATAGCGGGGCGTCTCCGGCCATCGGCCATCAGCCATCAGCCATCAGCGATTTGCTGCGCCTCGCCGCTTCCGTCGAGAAGTCTTCGGAGCACCCGCTGGCCCTCGCCATCGTGGAAGGCGCCCAGGCGCGCGGGCTGAAGGTGAGCGACGTGCAGACGTTTGAGGCCATTCCCGGCCACGGTGTCTCGGCCGGCGTGGAAGGCCGTAGAGTGCTGATTGGCAACCTCAAACTGATGAACCGCGAAGGTATCGCACTCGGCAGTCTCGAAGAGAAATCGAAGACGCTGGCCGACGACGGCAAGACGCCGATGTACGTGGCCCTTGACGGCCAGGCGGCCGGCATTCTCGCCGTCGCCGACACGGTGAAAGAAGACTCCAAAACCGCCATCGCCGCGATGAAGAAGATGGGGCTGGAAGTGGTGATGATCACCGGCGACAACGAGCGCACCGCCAAAGCGATTGCGCGGCAGGTGGGCGTGGATCGCGTGCTGGCCGAAGTCCTGCCCCAGGACAAAGCCTTCAACGTGCAGAAACTTCAACTGGAGGGCAAGAAGGTGGCGATGGTCGGCGACGGCATCAACGACGCCCCGGCGCTGGCGCAAGCCGACATCGGCCTGGCGATTGGCACCGGCACGGACGTGGCGATTGAGGCCTCAGACATCACGCTGATCAAGGGCAGTCTGATGGGCGTCGTCACCGCGATCCAGATCAGCCGCGCCACGATGCGCAACGTGTATCAAAACCTGGTCGGCGCGTTCGTCTACAACTCCGCAGGCATCCCCATCGCATTGGGCGTGCTCTACCCGTTCTTCGGCATCCTGCTCTCGCCCCTGCTGGCGGCGCTGGCGATGTCGTTCAGCAGCGTAACGGTGATCAGCAATGCGAACCGGCTCAAACGGTGGACACCGTAACTTCAAACTCCAAAACTCAAACTTCAAACTCATGACCGGCGATTTGAAGTTTGAAGTTTGAAGTTTGAAGTTTGAAATTTGAATCTGGAGATTTCCCCATGACCCCTGACAAACTCCTCGTCACCCTCTTCGGCCTCGTCACCATCGCCTCAATCGTCTGGTTCTTCTGGCTGGTGAAGAAACCGGGTGTGAAAGCGGCGCTGACCACGGGCGGCTATCAAGAAACGATGGTGCTGGTCAAGGGCGGCTACACGCCCGACGTGATCGTCGTCGAGCGCGGCAAGCCGGTGCGCCTGAACTTCGTTCGCGCCGAGTCGGCCTCGTGCTCCGAGATGGTGCTGATCCCTGACTTCAAGAAGAGCGCGCAACTACCCGAAGGCGAAACCGTGCCCGTCGAGTTCCTGCCCGACAAGCCCGGCGAGTTCGAGTTCCAGTGCCAGATGGGAATGCTGCGCGGCAAGTTGATCGTGGAATGAGTGCGCACTTCTGCTCGTTCAACTGCGCTCAGAAGTTCGCCCCGACGCTGGAAGTCTGTGCCCTGACATAGACTCATCGTTCTCTCATTTTTCCTCGCGCCGTCCGCCTGTTCGTCATGCGCCGTTTTGCGTATGCCGAAACACGCCGAACGGCGCTTTGTTTCGCCAGCCATTGATGGTAACGTGGGTGTACGGTGACCGGGAGGTCAGCATGAATACCGAGACCACTCCAGCCTACGGCCTCTGGCCGCTCGTCGCGATCAACGCGGCGGTGTTTATCATCTTCGCCTTCAGTTTCACCAAGCCGCGCACCCGCCGCGATTGGCGCTCGCTTGGCGCATTCTCGGCGTTCGTGGTCGCGCTGTTCACCGAGATGTACGGTTTCCCGCTGACGATCTATCTGCTCTCTGGCTGGCTCGGCAACCGCTTCCCCGCTATTGACCCGTTCTCACACAACAGCGGGCATCTCCTACAAACGCTCCTCGGCTGGAAGGGTGATCCTCATTTCAACCCGCTCCATCTGTTCAGCGACGGCTTGATCGCGAGCGGCTTCATCCTGCTCAGCGCCGCCTGGAAAGTGCTGTTTCAGGCACAGCAGTCACATCAGATCGCTGCAACTGGCCCCTACGCCATCGTGCGCCACCCGCAGTACGCCGGCTTCATCTTGATCATGCTCGGCTTCCTGTTCCAGTGGCCGACTCTGCCTACCCTGATCATGTTCCCCATTTTGGTGCTCATGTACGTCCGGCTGGCGCGGCGTGAAGAGCGTGAGTCGTCAGCCGCGTTAGGCGAGGCCTACGCGCATTACACCGCCAACACGCCCGCTTTCTTCCCCCGGCTGTCGCTGATAGTTGCCCCGCCGATGCCACCCGGCCGGCGACAACTCGAAGACGTGACGGGAAACTCGCCGCCGCGATAGCAACCTCTCATCCAACAAAGGAGATACTGCCATGGACGACACCCAAACCACCCTCACCCCGGATCGCCCGTTCCGCATCCCCACGATAGCGTGGGTTGCCGCGGGCGGCCTCGTCGCCGCGCTCGTCGCCATCTTCGTTTTCAAAGTAGCGGCCGGCACGGTGCTGATTTACGGCTTGTTCGGCCTGATGGCCCTCAGCCACCTGTTCATGCACGGCGGGCACGGCTCACACGGCGGTCACGCCGGACACAACGCAGACGGGCAACGCCAACTTTCCGCGACGGACGCGGATGGGCCAACCAACGCCGCTCAATCCAAAGATGAGCACGCCGGGCACTCCGGCGGCTGTTGTTAGACCTGCTCACACACCGAAGGAGAACGCTCATGGACGACAACTGTCACGTTGAACCGATTCAAAAGGTCGCCACCACCGAAGAGCAACAGATCACGACGACAACCCTGCTGGCCGTGTGGGGTATGGGCTGCCCCAACTGCGCCGCTCGCGTCCGCAACAGCCTGATCTCGCTTGACGGCGTAGTGGAGGCCCACGTGGATCACATGGTCGGGCTGGCGCAAGTGGAGTACAATCCTCACTTGACCGCCATCCCTTCGTTGATCAACGCCGTCGCCCGGGCCGGGGGCGATGGACGGCACGAATACCGGGCCGCGCTCGTCAACCAATAGCGCCGCGGGCCGGAGGCGGATTTCGGCCATCGAGCCTGAAATGTACGACGTCATCATCGCCGGCGCAGGCCCAGCCGGGGGTACCGCCGCGTATTTCCTCGGCGAAGCGGGCCGGCGCGTGCTCGTGTTGGAGAAGGAAATCCTGCCGCGCTACAAAGCCTGCGGCGGCGGACTCTCCATCCGCTTTCTCGAAACGACGTTCCCGTTTTCCTTCGAGTCCGTCATCGAGCGCGATGTGAAGGCCATTACCTATGCCTTCGGCGGGCGTACTGTCACTGTGCCCCTCCGCCGACGATCGATCCGGATGGTCATGCGCGACCGATTCGACGCGCACCTCCTCGCTCAGGCCAAAGCGGAAGTCCGCACCGGCGCGGCCATTCGCAAGGTCGCGGAACTGCCCGACCGTGTGACGGTCGAAACAAATCACGGCGACGCGTTGGAAGGTCGTTATCTTATCGGCGCGGACGGCGCAAATTCCGTCGTCGCCCGCTCGGCCGGACTGCGCCGGGGCAAGACGCTGGCGGCGGCCATCGAAGCCGAGGCCCCCGCCCCACCGGACATTATGCGCCACTTCGCCGACGGGCCGGTCTTCATCTTCGGCGAAATCTATCCGGGCTACCTGTGGATTTTCCCGAAGGCCGATCATCTCTCGGTCGGCATCGCGGCACTACACCCGAAACACGGCGAGTTGCAGGCCACGTTGCGTCGAGTGATGGCGCGTTACGGCATCTCGCTGGAAAACATCCCCCTGCGTGGCCATCCCATTCCCATCTACACTCGTCGTGAGCCGATCTCCTCCGCCCGCGTGTTGCTGGCTGGGGACGCCGCCGGGCTGGCCGATCCATTCTCCGGCGAGGGCATTCGCCTCGCCATCACCAGCGGACGGCTAGCCGCCGAGGCGATTCTCGCGGGCCGGGCCGAACGCTACGAGCGCGCGGTCTTCTGGCGCATCGGCCTTAATCACACCTTCGGCCTGGCCGTGGCGGCGCTCTTCTACAATCTGCAAGACCTGTGCTTGACGCTTGGCGCGCCCAATCCGTACACCACTGAAGCCCTGCTAGATTTGCTGTCGGGCCGCGCCTCCTACCCGGCAGTAATGTTGCGGGCCATCGGCACTGTGCCCATCTACGCGCTCACCGAAGGCGTCAAGAGAACCGCCGGCCTGCTCGACGGCGAGCCACGCCGCAAGCGAGTCCGGGCCGCGATCCGCTCCGTGCAGTGAACCGGCCCACGCCTCCAATCCGAAAGAATAATCGGATGCCTCTATGTCTCACGCTCTTTTCCTCTCAACCGCCACCCCGCTGTTTGCCCAGACCCTCGCCCTGCTCGACCGCCTCTTTCCGCCGTCTCGCGCCTTCGGCGTCCGCCTGTGGGATGGAACAGAAGTGGGCGCGACAACTGCTCCCCCATTCACGCTCGTTCTCAAACACCCCGGCGCACTGCGGCGCATGTTCACCCCGCCGGTCGAACTCTCGCTCGGCGAAGCCTT
>JACQED010000111.1 GCA_016200785.1 Chloroflexota bacterium | reverse complement strand
CCACTCGCCGAGCGCGGCATGGCCGAAGTGATGGCAGAGGGCGTCGCCCGCGACGACATTGTCGTCGAGCAATTCCTGGATATTCGGTATCGGGGGCAATCGTATGAGTTGACCGTGCCCTTCGGGCCGAGCGTCATGGCGGACTTCCACGAGGCGCATCGCTTCACCTACGGCTACGCCCGGCCCGACGCGCCACTCGAAGTAGTGAACGTCCGTGCCCGCGCCCTCGGCCACGTGCCGCCGCCGCCGATTCCCGCGTACCCCGGCGCAGGCGCTGACCCCTCCCCGGCCCTCATCGAACGCCGCGACGTGATGCTCGACGAGAAGGCCCTCGTGCCATTCTATCGCGGCGAGGACTTGCGGCCCGACAACGTCATCGCCGGCCCGGCGATTGTGCTGCGTTCCGATACGACGATTTTGATCGGGGCGGGTGACCGGGCGAGGGTGGATGCGTATGAGAATCTGAGCGTCAATATCGGAGGAGATTAACCGCAAAGGCACGAAGACACGAAGACCCCAAAGGTTTCCCTCGTGTGCTTTGTGCCTTCGTGTCTTCGTGGTAGATTCCGTTTGTCTTAGGCCCGCCAGTTCCATGAGCTCCCTTTCCTTCGATCCTATCCGCCTCGAAGTTTTCAAGCACCTCTTCGCTTCCATCGCCGAAGAGATGGGCGAGGCCCTGCGCAAGTCGTCGTATTCGCCCAACATCAAAGAGCGGCGCGACTATTCCTGTGCGCTGTTCGACGCTCAAGCCAATATGATCGCGCAGGCGGCGCACATTCCCGTCCACCTCGGCTCGATGCCGCTCTCCGTCGGGCAGGCCATCCGTGAGATTTCATTCAATCCCGGCGACGCGGTCGCGCTCAACGATCCGTTTCGCGGCGGCACGCACCTGCCCGACATCACGCTGATCTCGCCCGTATTTATCGAAGCGGATGACGGGCAGCGCCTTTTCGGCTTCGTCGCCAACCGCGCCCACCACTCGGACGTCGGCGGCATGACGCCGGGGTCAATGCCCGTGGCGCGCGAGATTTTTCAGGAAGGCCTCATCATCCCGCCCGTCAAACTGGTGGAGCGCGGGCAAGTCAATCAAGGTGTGATGGATTTGATCCTGTCGAACGTTCGCACGCCGCAAGAGCGATCCGGCGACCTGTGGGCGCAGATCGCGGCCAACCATCGCGGCGTCGCCCGCCTGCAAGAGATGGCCGCCCAATACGGCCCGGCTGAAGCGGCGCACTACATGCGCGAACTGCTGGCCTACACCGAACGCATGACGCGGCATTTGCTCGAGAGTCTCCCGGACGGCGTCTATCGCTTCACGGACCATCTCGACGACGACGGCGTGGGCGACGCGCCCGTGCCGATCACCGTCGCCATCACCATTGGCGGCGACGAGGCGACGGTGGACTTCACCGGCTCGGCCCGGCAACAGCGCGGCAGCCTGAACGCCGTTTACGCCATTACGCTGTCGGCGGTCTTCTACGTCTTCCGTTGTCTCACCGGTGCGAGTGCCGGCATCGGCCTCGACGTGCCGAACAATTCCGGCTGCCTCGCGCCAATCCGCGTCATCGCGCCGGAGGGGACGGTCGTGAACGCGACGCGCCCCGCCCCGGTTGCCGGAGGCAACGTCGAGACTTCACAGCGAATTGTTGACGTTCTTCTTGGCGCATTGGCGCAAGCCTGCCCCGACCGCGTGCCCGCCGCGAGTCAGGGGACGATGAACAACATCACCCTCGGCGGTTGGGACGCGGAACGCGGCGGCCCGTTCGCCTATTACGAGACGATCGGCGGCGGCACGGGCGCGCGGCCCGGCCAAGACGGCGCCTCGGCGATTCACTCGCACATGACCAACACGCTGAACACGCCGGTCGAGGCGTTGGAGTATGCCTACCCCTTCCGCATTCTGCGCTACGAAGTGCGCCGGGGTTCAGGCGGCGCGGGCCGCTATCGCGGCGGCGACGGCATTCGCCGTGACATTCAAGTTTTGACCGAGACTCAAGTCAGCCTCATCACCGAACGGCGGCGCGGATCGCCGTATGGCTTAGACGGCGGCGAGGCCGGTGCGCGAGGGGAGAATGTGTTGATTCGCGGCGGCGCGGAAAGCCCCCTTCCCGGCAAGGGCACGGTTTATTTGCAGGAGGACGATGTGATTAGCATTCGGACACCAGGAGGAGGAGGGCATGGGGCGGCAGATTGACTTCAGCGGCCGCTTACTCCTTTAAAGTAGCCGAGCATTTAACCCGGGCTTTCCTTAATCCCCAAGCTGGACTAAACTTAGACACAGTTCGACGGGCCACCGACCGACGGCGGCTTAGTTCAACTCTGGATTATGCGGCGGCGGCGGCCGGCCTGAGCCTGAGCCGATCTCGTACACGCCGCGCCGCATTAATCCTTAATCGTTGGGCGTAAATAAACTGATCTACGACAAGTGAATTGGGAGGTAATGACATGGCGGATTCGCTCATTAATAGAGATGAAATGATAGCGACCCACGCAAAGATGATAATTGATAGCGTAACGAAGACAAAAGCTGACCACATCTTTGTTGTTTCTCGTGATGGGAAGGTGCTCGACAAGATAGATGAGATTGTTGGAAGAAACAAGATTGTTCGCAGCGTAAGGGGATCCATTGATCTTGAATACGCTATTAGGGAGCTGGAGCTCTTGAAGTCGGATGTGTCCAGCGGAAAAAAGAGGGGGGTAAGCACGTTACAGATAGATGTAACGCGCGTCAGTTTCGCGGAACAGACCAGTGAGAATGCGGGACAGACGGCGATAATGATATTCGCTGACCTGAGAGGCTTGACACGGTTAACGAAAGAGGGAAGCAGTGTCAATACGCCCAACACCCTCCCTGCACCGGTGGGAGAACCGGCTGTTCTATTATTGCCGGACATCAATAGAGATCCTTCCCTCACTGAAGCACAACGAGAATGGCTGAGAGCTCTGCCTCCCGAAAAACAAAGAAAAGCGCTATATAGTATTCCCTTGAAGAAACTACGCTGACCGCGAAGATTTTTCGGACACGGATTCACGCGGATGAACACGGATGAGTCGAATCCGTGAAATCCGTGTTCATCCGTGTCCCATCCTTCGGTTGCGGCTGAAAGCCGCGTTATGACATATTAAGAGAATTGGACGCTTGCGAGTGAGTATGGCTTAGAGGACGGAGTTAAATAATTAAACAAGACAACGCCTAACAATCCGTTCCAGCGGACATTTACCTGCGCCATTTGGTCGCTTCGCAGGTAAACGCCGCTGAACGCAAACGTTGTGCCGCTCGTCACTGCCTGAAGTGATCGTAAAACGCGGGAGCGTTTTCGACATCTCAACATAATTTGAAAAAACGGCGCAGTTGCAGTAATCTATGGCTTAGGACAAGCCGCAATGAAAACGCTCTTTGAGTGGGATGAAGAATAAGCCAAAGCCAATCTCCGCAAGCATGGGGTCAGTTTTGAAGAAGCCCAAACAGTCTTCACTGACCCGTTAGCGATGACGAT
>JACQED010000123.1 GCA_016200785.1 Chloroflexota bacterium | reverse complement strand
CCTCTAGCCACGCCTACCTACACTCCGACCAACACCAATATGCCAACTCAGAGGCCATCTCCGACTGTAACTCTAACTCCATTTCCCACGCCCACTGTGACATCAATCCCCTTCACCCCTACACTCACCTCAGGTATAAGCGCGACGCCGGTGTCAAATGTAGGCGGCCAATCCCAAGTTACGATCCGAGGTGTTATTGGAGTTGGGGATCTAGACAAGGAGCAACTGACGATCGTAAACACCGGTGGAGACATGAGTCTGGTTGGTTGGACGATACACGACTCTCAAGGCAACGTTTTCTTTTTTCCAGCCCTCGCCCTCTTTCAGGGAGGCGCAGTAACTGTACATACGAAAAGTGGCACAAACACTGTGATTGACCTTTATTGGAACCAATCGACTACCATGTGGCAGACTGGCGAGGTCGTGTCTCTCGTGGATCCGTCAGGGACAACCCAAACCACCTACACGATACCTTGACCGAAGTAAGGTTAATGATGACCCAACGAACCGTAAGCATCGAGATTCCCGGCGACCTCACCACCGCTAAAGGCCTCCGTTGCGCCCGCTCGCCGTGAGGGGGAGGCTTGCAACGGATGGGTGGCGTTGTATCCGGTTTTCCGTTTCATATCCGCTGGAAGCCCACTGTTTACGGGTCTTTCAACTCGAACGTCGCCGCCTTCCCATCCAGCGTGAGGACGAAATGCTGCAACACATCGCGGCCAATCAACACGTTGCTTCTGTCAGCGGCGATGAATTTGACGGGGCTGAGACGGACATCCGCCAATTCGACGCCGAGGTAGTACATCGGCACGCGAGCAGGCACAGAGTCGTAGCCGAGAACCAGCAAATCCCCGGCGAAGACCAGGTCGAGTTCCGTGACCAGGGACTCGGGGATGGCTGAAATGTCCGCGCCTGTGTCGAATTGAGCAACCATACGGCGCGTCCGGACGGCGTCCGTCGGGTGACCAACGACCACTTCGAGGCACGGCGCGGGCGGATCGAATTCCTCAGAGTTGTAGACGTGACTCATCGCGCCACTCGCGGGCCGGGAATGCGATACACCCGCTCAGTTTCGCGGACTGGTGCAATGTACAGAGGCACGTAGCCGAGTCCCTGATACAGACGCATGACCAATTTTGATTCGTCGGAGTCGGAGTCGATCAGTTGCCCATCTTTGAGGGCGACGAACTGATCTCGATGGGTAACGAGAAGTTTCGGGAGCATTTGCTGGAAGGCGCGCCGTTCGCGCTCGAGTACCTCGCCCCGCGCGGATTTGGCTTGCCGGCGTTCACGCCAGTCGGCAAACTCGCGATATTCACGATACGAGACAACTGCCAGCACAGGCTCTTCGCCGTGCTTCAGAATCAATGGCTCGGCCTCCACGCTGGCCGTGTCAATTGTCACATTGTAGGGCGCTCGAGGCTCTTTGAGTTGCACTGTGTGGGGCATGTCAACCTCCGACTGCGAATATTGTAGCCGAAACCTATCCACCTGACAACAATCACCAGGTATCCTCATGCCCTGCTTCCTCACCTCACTTCTCCAACCTCCCTTCATCCTCCTCAACCGCGCCGCGAGGCCGGTGACGAACTCTGGCGTGAGTCGTCTAATCGCGTTGGAAGCATCTCTGCGGATCGAACGATCTCGCTCCGACCTGCCAGAAAACTCAACCCCCCATTGCACGGATCGCTGATCGCAGGTAAAAAGCACTCCATTCAACCACCGGAGAAACCTCACTATGTCCACCCTCGCCAGACTCAATTGCCCTTCATGCGGCTCGCCGATCGAAATCGTAGACGACAGCCCGACGATCAAATGCCCCTATTGCGGCAGTATTGTCGCCGTCCCGGCCGAACTGCGCGGACAGCGCGCGGCATCGGAGGCCGCCGGATCGAACGCATCCGCCGGCAACATTCTCTTCGAAGATGATTTTTCCGGTCCCGCCGGGGGCTGGGAAACAGGCAGGGATTATGGCGTCACGGCGGATTACAACGGCGGCGGGTATCGTTTGCGTGTGACCGACGACGAGGGCGACCGCGAAGAAGTGAGCGGCGGCCAATACAAAGATGTCAGCGTCGAAGTGGATGCGACGAGGGTGCGCGGCCCATCCGACGGCGCTTTCGGCATCGTATGCCGCAACAGCGACGCCGGCACTTTCTCCTTCGGGATCAGCGCCGACGGTTACTACGGAATCTATAAAGCCCAGTACGGCGAAGACGAAGAGGATGACGACGAGTGGACGCTGGCCGAATCTAAGCGAGGCGACGCCATCAAGAGGGGCGACAACGTCACCAATCACATTCGCGCGGACTGTGTCGGCGCTAAATTGACACTGTACGTCAACGGACAGAAGATGCTCGAAGTCGAAGACCCTGATTACGATCC
Organism: Chloroflexota bacterium; assembly: GCA_016200785.1. Lineage (GTDB taxonomy): Bacteria > Chloroflexota > Anaerolineae > Anaerolineales > JACQED01 > JACQED01. The sequence continues at coordinate 5,697 of JACQED010000123.1, read as the reverse complement.
GGAGTACGACGAGGCCGGCGATGTCGGCGTGTTCGCCGCCGCTGGCGACAGCGGCAAGCGTGGCCTCGAAGTAATCTTCAAGAACTTCGTCGTCGGATCGGCGGCGGCATGACCAAGTCGCCGTTTCTCTTTGGCACCGTCGGCTCGCCCATTTCGACCCCAAAGAATCCCGGCGGCACGGTCGGCGGGATCGAGCGCACGGCGGATCTTGGCCTGGGGGTGTTGGAACTCGCCTGGGTGCAGTCCGTCCGCGTCGGCGAGGAAAAGTGCAAAGAGATCAAGGCCACCGCCGAGGAGAATGGAATCTCCCTCAGCGTCCACGCGCCGTACTTCATCAATTTGAACGCCATGGCCGACGAGTGGCCCAAAAGCCGCAAGCGGCTGATGGACGCGGCGCATTACGGCAATCTCGCCGGCGCGACCGACATCATCTTTCACCCCGGCTCGTATTTCATGCAACCTCCTGCCGAAGTGCTGAAAGTCGCCGTCCCGCGCCTGCGCGAGTGCGTGAAAGAATTGCGCGACGCTGGCAATCCCGTGACACTGCGCCCGGAGACGATGGGCAAGAGCGCGATGCTCGGCTCGCTCGATGACGCGCTGATCATGTCCACCGAGATCGAGGGCGTTGCGCCGTGCATTGACTTTGCCCATCTCCACGCCCGCCCCGGCGATGGCTCGGGCAACTCGTACGACGAGTGGATCGCCATGTTGAAGCAAGTCAAGAAGGCGCTCGGATCATCGGCGTTGAAGAACTTGCACATCCATTTATCGGGCATCGAGTATGGGCCAAAGGGCGAGAAGAATCATCTTCCGCTGAGCGAGGCCGATCTCAAATACAAAGACCTCTTTCAAGCGTTGGCCGACATGAAGTGCGGTGGCCGGATTCTCTGCGAAAGCCCCAAGATGGAAGATGACGCGCTGGTGATGCAGAAGGCGTGGGGGAAAATCGCCAAACCCAAATAGCCAACTGCAAAATCCCAAATCCCAAGATCCAAATCCCAATCCCGTACGCTTTCATGTCGAATAGAGCCGCGCTCGCGGCCCTCCATTCCCAAATCCGCGCCTGCCGCAGGTGCCTCGAAGCCGGTTACTGGATTGCCCCCGGCCCGGTGGTGCACGGTGTCATTGGTGCGAAGGTGATGATGATCGGCCAAGCGCCGGGGATCACCGAGGCCGCGGTCAAGCGGCCTTTCAACGCGGGAGCGGGCAAACGTCTCTTTCAATGGTTGGCCGAAGCCGGCTTTGACGAGACTGAGTCCCGGGCGACGCAGTACATGACGGCGATTACGAAATGCTATCCGGGGAAGGCGAAGGGCGGCCACGGCGACCGAGTGCCGTCGAAAGAAGAACAAGCCCTCTGCCGCCCGTGGCTCGACGCCGAGATCGCGCTGGTCAACCCCAGCTTGATCATCCCCATCGGGCGGCTGGCGATTGGGTTGTTCTTCGACACGAAACTGCCGCTGGAGAAGATCGTCGGCACGCGGCTGGAGGACCGTGGGCGAGTGATCATCCCCTTGCCGCATCCTTCAGGGGCAAGCACGTGGCACAACAAGCCAGAAAATCGCGCGCGGGTGAAGAAGGCGATCAGACTTATCGCCAGACAAAGAGAAGCATTGGGACTGTGATTCCTGTTCGGCGAATCATGACAAAAGCAAACGACCCTCGCATGAGGGTCGTTTGTCGTATGGGCCGTCGTCTGTCGCTACGGCGTCGGCGCAGTCGAGGGTTTGATCCGCTTGGGCAGGACTCTGATCTCCGTGGCCCACCACTTCCCGTCGTCCCGCTTCTCGGCCACGACGTGGGCATACATTCCGACGGTGAGGTCGGAGAACGACAGCGTCTCGCCCGTCCGTCCTCTCGTAATGACCGTGTTGGTGTCAACGTAGAACTCCCACGACTTGCCGCGCAGGTTGAGGAAGTCGAAGTCGTCCTCGCCCTTGCCGGTGATCTGGCCGTTGCCCTTGTAGTGGGTGCGGTTTCCTTCCTGCGCCACGCTGGCAGGGCCGGCGGCGAAGGCGATATTGGCGAAGCCGAAGGCGGCGACGGTCATTCCGATCAACGCTTTACTGAGTAGTTTCCACATGGCTGTCTCCTTTTTGTCTCTCCGTAAGATTACCGACATTGTCGCGCCGTGAGATTACGCCCTTACACCTCCACATGTAAAGCGCCGGTAAAGCCTATGCGGTTGTGGTGAGACATCGGTACCGAAATCACTCTGGCGGGAAAACGACTTGTTCTTTTCCGGCGAGCTTGTCTTCAATTCGCGAGACTATGATCTCAAGGTGCGCCGTCTGCCGCACGAAATCGAGATCGTCGGCGGGGATGGTGAGGACGGGGCACAGATCGAACGAGGTCAGCCAATCATCGTAGAAGGTATTGAGCAGTTCGAGGTAGTCGGCCGAGATGCCGGCTTCCATCTCGCGCCCCCGGCTTCGGATGCGGCTGAGCAGTGTTGGCACGGAAGCCTTGAGATAGAGCAGGAGGTCGGGCGGTGGCAGTTGGCCGACGACGAGATCAAACAGCCGCCGATACGAGAGGTAGTCACGCTCGGTCATGTTGCCGAGGTGGTGCAGGGCGCGGGCGAAGATGAAAGCGTCTTCGTACAGGCTTCGGTCACAGATGGCCGATTGAGCTGAACGGGCGAGATTGAGGTGCTGTTGCGCGCGGTGGCCGAGGAAGAATATCTGGAGATGGAAACTCCAGGCGCGCATATCGGCGTAGAACTCGGAGAGGTATGGGTTGTCGGCGACCGACTCGAAGGCGGCTTGCCAGCCAAGCCGCGCGGCCACGCGCTCGGCGATGCTGGTTTTGCCCGCGCCGATGTTGCCGGCGACGAGGACGAAACGTTTGGTCATAGACCGGAAAAGACAGATACCCCCGCGGCGACTCGAACGCCGGCATCTGCCTCCGGAGGGCAGCGCTCTATCCACTGAGCTACGGGGGCGTTCGACCCGGATTCTACCACAGACTTGACAATCTCAAACTTCAAACCCCCAATCTCAAATCCCCAAAGGCGGCTACCAAGCATCTCCTCATCCCACAACCTGACTCAGCTCCTTCACCTCCCCGCGCAATCGCTCGATGATCGCCCGGTTGCCGCCTTCGTCGCCCATCTTGTCGAGTTGATGCAGCTTGAAGGCCAGCTCGGCGCATTGTTGGTGGAAGCGGCCCACTCTGTTCCAGCGGGGCGGGGGCGGATTTCGCGACGGACAGCTGACTCTCAGTCAGCGTGCCGAGGCGGACTTCCTCTTGCAAGTGATCGGCAACCCATCCGCCTTCCCGGCGCAGAGCGAGAATGATCACGACGAACACGAAGATGATGCCCGTCGAGTCCAACAGCCAACTGAAGACAAGCCCCAGCCAGGTGACCTCCGAAGCGTATGTCGCGCCGAGGTTGTGCAAGCCGTGGGCGGTCACGGCGGCGGCGAAGCCCAAAAGGATGTAAAGGATTTTCAGAGCCGGGCTGCGCTGATAGCGGGCCAGCGCCAGCCCGATACCGGTGAGGCTGGTGAAGAATGCGTGGTTGAGGCCGAAGATGAAAGCCCGCATGAAAGCGAGGGCGACTACGCCGCCGATATCGCCGGTGCTGAAGAAATACAAGACGTTCTCGATCGCGGCGAAACCGAAGCCGACCAGTCCGCCGTACAGGATTCCGTCGAACGCGGAGTCGAACTCGCGCCTGAAGATCAAGAAGACCATCAGCACGCCGATGCCCTTGATCCCCTCCTCGGTGATCGGCGCGATGAAACTGGCTTCGACGATCGCCTCGGTGAACGCATTCGCTCCGAAGATCGCCTGCGCCGGAATGCCGAGAATGAGTTGCGCGATGAGCGCGATGGCCGCCGAGGGCACGAAGCCCCACAGGAATGCGGCCAGGAGCAAGCCCCACGGCTCTTTCTCGTAGCGATCGAAAGACCACAGGACGAAGGCGTACACCACCATCGGGACAATGCCGAGGAGGCACGACAACAGGACGACGATCACGTCGTTACCCTCCTGCTCCGCTTCACCCAAACCGCATAGCGCGACGTCAAATGAATCCAGGGCGGCGAAGCGCGCGTGATGGGCTGAGCATCGCGCAGTGCGGCGACAAACGACGGCCCGTCGTGAAAATCCGCCGTTCGCAGAACCGCCCGGCCAAGTTCCCAGTGCGAGTGCGCGTCCGAACCGACCGTGCCAAGTTTAGCCCATTGTCTCGCAAAGGCAAACGCGCCGGCGTTGAACGACGGCAGAATGCACCGGGCGTTGAAGACTTCTATCGCATCCACCAGTAGCGCGATCTCGGCAAGGTCGTCCGGGTTCCAGCCGCCCTTGCGCCAGCGGTCGAAGGGGTGCGAGACGCTGATCGCCGCGCCCTGCGCTCTGAGGCGATCAATGGTCTCGCGCGGCGAAAGTCCAGCGGGGACTTCCTCCGTGACGAAATACGCCAGCAGTTCGCCTCTGGTCGTGAAAATCTCTTCACCGGGGACGATCAGATCGGGCGCGAGTTCGGCCATCTTGAACGCCATCCCGGTCGTGTTGTGATCGGTGACGGCCAGCCGGTCAATTCCTTTGCGACGGCAGGTGGCGATGATCGCCTCCGGCTTCATGAGACAATCTTTGGATGCGATGGTGTGGGAGTGGAGTTCGACGGTGAGCATACTGGGCGGAGATTATAGCACTCGCGCCGAGTCGAGTATAATGTCGGCATATTCCAACTCGCCCGCGGAGGACTCCCTTGACCACTTCATATCAGATGCAGCGCTGGTCTCTTTCCGACCTTCTCGCCTCAGCCGAGGGGCCGAAACTTGAAAAGGCGCTGGCCGATTACGAAGCCGCCGTGTCTAACATGGAAGCGTGGCGCGATCGGCTCAAGCCTGACTTGGCGGAAGCCGATTTCCTCGCCGCCCTGCGCGATTTCGAAGCCGTGCAGGCCCTCGACCGGCGGCTGGGCTATTTCGCCTTCCTATGGTTCGCCGAAGACACGCAATCGCCGAAAGCCCTTTCGTTCAAAAGCAAGATCGAAAACCTGAGCGCGGAGGCGCAGAACCGCGTGCTCTTCTTCACGCTGTGGTGGAAGGCATTGGACGATGCGCCTGCCGCCCGCCTGATGGAGGCGGCGAAGACCACCGATGTGACGTACTTCCTCGAAGAACTGCGCCACTTCAAGCCGCACACTCTCTCCGAGCCGGAAGAAAAGGTGATCAATCTGAAGAACGTGACCGGCGCGAACGCGCTCAACACGATCTACGACATGATCACCAACCGCTTCGTCTTCACCCTCGAAGTGGACGGCGAGACGAAGAAACTGACCCGCGACCAGCTCTCGGTCTACATTCAAGGCCCCCATCCCAAATTGCGCGAAGCGGCTTACCGCGAACTCTATCGCGTGTTCGGCGAGAACGCTCAAGTGCTGGCGCAGTTCTACAACTACCTCGTCACAGACTGGCGCATGGAGAACGTGGGCCTGCGAAAATTTGCCGGCCCCATCGCCGTGCGCAACCTCGCCAACAACATCCCCGACGCCGTCGTCGAGACGCTGTTGGATGTGTGCCGCAAGAACGCCCGCGTCTTTCGACGCTACTTTCAACTCAAAGCCAAGTGGATCGGCCTGCCGCGACTCCGGCGCTACGATCTCTACGCGCCTCTGCTCCGCGCCGACAAGGAATATCCTTATCCAGAGGCGGTTGAGTACGTCCTCGACACGTTCAGCGGATT
>JACQED010000122.1 GCA_016200785.1 Chloroflexota bacterium | reverse complement strand
GATCTCCTCGGTGAGCAGCGAGGCCGAGGCCTGCGAGATGGCGCAGCCGCGCCCGGTGAAGGCCACGTCGGTCACGCGGTTCTCGCCGTCCACGCGCAGATCGATCCGAATCCGGTCCCCGCACAGCGGGTTATCGTCTTCGTAGGAAATATCGTGCGGGTCGAGTGTGCCCTGATTGCGGGGATTCTTGTAGTGGTCGAGGATTAGTTCGCGGTAAAAGTCATCCATATGCAAAAAGGGAACTCAGGGAACTACAGGAAATCGTTAGCCAGTTCCCTATATTTCCCTATTTCCTTTTGTTCCTTTCTACCCAAACAGCTTCTTGACCTTATAAAGCCCCTCCACCAGTTTGTCCACCTCGCCGGTCGTATTGTAGAGGTAGAAACTGGCGCGGGCGGTGGCGACGAGGTCGAACCGGTCGTGAAGCGGCATGGCGCAGTGATGGCCGGCGCGGACTGCGATGCCGTCGGCGTCGAGCACCTGCGCCACGTCGTGCGGATGCGTGCCGTCGAAAGTGAACGCGGCCACGCCGCCCCTCTTCTCGGCGGGAGGGCCGTAGACTTTCACGCCCGGCACCTCTTCGAGTCGTTCGAGCGCGTAGGCGATGATCTCTTTTTCGTGTGCCTGAATCGCCGCGAGGCTGACGCTCTTGAGATAGTCCACCGCCGCGCCGAGGCCGATGGCTTCGGCGATGGCGGGCGTCCCGGCCTCGAACTTGTACGGCAGTTCATTGGGCTTGAACTCGCGCAGATAGACGCGCTTGATCATGTCGCCGCCGCCGTAATGCGGCGGCATGGCTTCGAGCAAGGCTTGCCGCCCGTACAGCACGCCGATGCCGGTCGGGCCGCACATCTTGTGACCGGAGAAGGCGTAGAAGTCCACGCCGAGGGCTTGCACGTCCACCGGCATGTGAGGGACGCTCTGCGCGCCATCTACCAGCACGACTGCGCTGATCTGGCGCGCCTTCGCCGCGATCTCAGCGACGGGGTTGATCGTGCCGAGCACGTTCGACACGTGAGTGAACGAGACGAGTTTGGGCTTGAGTTCAAGGAGACGGTCTAGCGCCGCGAGGTCAAGTTCGCCGCCGTCCGTCACCGGGATAAATTCGAGACGCGCGCCCTTCTCGGCGGCGAGCATCTGCCACGGGACGAGATTGGAGTGATGCTCCATCTCGGTCAGCACGATCACGTCATCCTTGCCGATATTCGCGCGGCCCCACGACAGGGCGACGAGATTGATCGCCTCAGTCGTGTTGCGGGTGTAGATGATCTCGCGGGCAGACTTCGCGTTGACGAAGCGGCGGATTTTGTCGCGGGCCTCTTCGTAAGCCGCCGTCGCTTCTTCGGCGAGTTTGTGAATGCCACGATGGATGTTGGCGTTGTATTCGCGATAGTAACGGTCGAGCGTTTCGATGACGGGGGTCGGTTTCTGCGAGGTCGCCGCCGAGTCGAGATACACCAGCGGCACGCCGGGCTTCACCTCGCGTTTCAGAATAGGGAAGTCGGCGCGGATACGGGGGACATCCAGACCGTTCTTATATGATGGTGTCGTTGTCATGTGGCCCGCTCCCAACGGACTTTGCGCCGTTGGCCGGTTTACTCTTTGTCCGCCCGCCGGATGTTCTTCGACCCGTGCGCCAGCCACAGAATGCGATCGGGGATGAGCCAACCGTTCGACGAATACACGTCGACGTCAAATCGAACGGCGGCCATTCGGTAATCGGCTTCGATGACCACGCCGGGCACCCAACCGGACGTCTTCTGGCCGGTTTTGACGTGAGCGCAATTTACCTCAACGAGGTCGCCGATGGAGAACTTTTCGCGGGACATCAGGCTCAGCCCATTTTCTCGACGATAGCCTTCTTCAATCTATTCCGCACTCCTTCGTACGGGATGCGTTGCATGATCGGATCGAAGAAGCCATCCACGACCAACTTCTCGGCCTCGGGACGCGGCATGCCCCGGCTCATCAGGTAGAAGACGTGTTCCTGATCGATCTGGCCGACCGTCGCGCCGTGAGTGCAGCGCACGTCGTCGGCCAGAATTTCGAGGCCGGGGATCGAGTCGGCGCGGGCATTCTTGGACAGCACGAGGTTGCGATTGGCCTGATAGCCGTCAGTCTTCTGCGCGCCGGGCGCAACGTAAATCATGCCTTGCCACACCGAGCGGCTGTTGCCCTTGAGCGCGCCCTTGAACAGAAAGTCGCTCGTGGCATGGGCCGCGTTGTGATTCTGCTGAGTGTCGTGGTCGAGATGCTGATCGCCGTCGGTGAAGTAGAAGCCCGACATCTTCGCCGTCGAGCCTTCGCCGTCGAGGTCAACCGTCATGAAGGATTTAGTCAGGCGCGTGCCGATGGCGCCGAAGATCCAATCGAACGTCGAGTCGCGGCCAATGCGCGCCCGTTCGTGGGTGAAGTTCCACACGTGCTCGCCCCACGATTGCAATTCGACGAATTTGAGGTGGGCGTTGTCCTCGACGATCAGTTCCACCGCCCCGGCGTGCAGGGATTGCCCGTCGGCCGTCGGCGAGGCCGCTTCGTGAACGAACGTAGCCTGTGCGCCATCGTCCACGGCCACGAGGACCTGCGTGAAGAGACTTGCGCCGGCGCCGCGATCCCAGATGACCGAATGCAGAGGTAGTTCGACTTCGACGCCCTTCGGGACGTAGACGAAGACGCCGGTCCGGGCCAGCGCGGCGGATAGCGCGGCGAACTTGCCATCTTCCGACTTGACCGTGCGCCCGATGAATTTCCGCACCACGTCGCCGTGGTCGCGGGCCGCAGTGACGAAGTCCGTGAATATCACGCCGCGCTTCTTGAGATCCGGAGCAAGAGCGGTCTCTTCGACTTTGCCCTGATTGATCACCAGCAGGCCGCCTTGCTGCTTTCCGACGAGGGGCTTGTGCAGATACGCCGGTGCGCGTCGCGCCGGGCCTTTGCCGTTGAGCGAAGGTAAGGCCAGTTGGCCCGCCTTGAGCGGGCGAAGGTCGGTGCGCCGCCACGCTTCGTCGTTGAGAGTCGGCATGGGCGTGGCCTCGAAGGTCTGCCACGCGGCGAGGCGGCGTTCGGTCAGCCACGCGGGTTCCTTCGTCTTGGCCGCAATCGCCTCAACGTCGGCGCGCGTGAATGCGAAACGGGGCAGGGCGGCTTCGGCCTTTTTTGCTCGACTCGTCGAGATAACAGTTCGTTCGTACAAGGAAGTGCTCCTGAAAGAATTCGCGACTGAAGGACAGAAGAGAACACGGATGGTTATCTCTGTTCTTAGATTATCCGTGTTCCTTTCCACCCGTGAGTCAAGAATGTGCTGCGAGGGCTAGCCGATACTGCCTTCCATCTGGATCTGTATTAGGCGATTAAGCTCCACCGCATACTCCATCGGCAGTTCTTTCACAAGCGGCTCGATGAAACCGCCCACGACCATGGTGGTGGCTTGCTCTTCCGAGAGCCCACGGCTCATCAAGTAGAAGAGTTGATCTTCGCCAACCTTCGAGACCGAGGCCTCGTGGCCGACGGTCACATCGTCTTCGTCTATTTCGATGTACGGATAGGTGTCCGAGCGAGACTGCGGGTCCAGCAGAAGTGCGTCACACACGACGTTGGATTTCGATCCGTACGCGCCCTTGTAAATCTTGAGCAGGCCGCGATAGGAGGCCCGCCCGCCGCTCTTGGAAATAGACTTGGATGTGATCTTGGACGTGGTGTGCGGGGCGCCATGAATGACCTTGCCGCCCGTATCTTGATGTTGACCCGGCCCGGCAAACGCCATGGAGAGAATCTCGCCGTGCGCGCCCTCGCCGACCAGATAACACGAGGGGTATTTCATCGTCAATTGCGATCCCAGGTTGGCATCCACCCATTCCATCGTCGCGCCTTCGTGCACCACTGCGCGCTGGGTCACAAGGTTGTACACGTTGGTTGACCAGTTCTGAATCGTCGTATAGCGGCACCGTGCGCCCTTCTTGACGATGATCTCGATCACGCCGGAGTGGAACGAATCGCGCGAGTAAGTTGGGGCCGTGCAGTTGTGCGACACCACGCCCTCGCAGATGTATGACTCGTCTTCGTCCACCGAGAAGTTGTACACCGGCGCGTTCCCTTCCTCGATCTCGACCGCGCGGATCGGCACGTACATATACGCTTCGTCGAGATGGAAGGGTGAGCCGCTCTGATGCCCATCGGGCGCGGGGCGTCCGACGATCTCGCCAAACTTGGAATTCCACGGCGACGAAATGACCACGACATAAATCGGCTGCCGGGGGGCCGTGCGTTCCTGGTAGTTCACCGAAGCAGCCACGCCCAGCCTCAACACCGCATCACGGAAGGCGTAGGCCAGTTCCCGCGAGATGGTGTTGAAGCGGAACATATTCTTCCGCTCATCGTAACTGCCGTCGCCGCGCCACGCGCCGCGCACCCACTCGGCCAACTGTTCGAGCGGGGCATTCCGGATCGATTCGGGCACACGCTTCTCGTACACCGTCGAGCCGAACTCGCGGGCGAACGTTCGCGCCCATTCGGTCGAGCACAGAACCAGCGTTTGCCCGTTCTGGCGGGGTTTGTTCTCAATCGGCGTCTTGTCGAAGTAGCGTTCGATCAACTGGCGCGTGTCATCCAGATAATCCCCCTCGTCCACGTTGAACGAAAACGAAAGGTAATGCTCTTGGTCAACGTGGCCCTCGGCGTGATAGTAGCCAAGCAAACGGAAGAAGTCGCGTTCCAGCGGCAAAGTCAGATCTTTCACGATAGGCGCATGCCGTCCCCGACCTACCGACACGGCAACCGTCGGTGCCTCTTCCAGTACCGATTCCGGTTGCGGAATCGGGATCGCCAGATAGTCGCCGGGCTTGACTTCCGAGGCCGCCAACCATTCGGGCGCGAACCCCCGGTTACGGTTGTGGGCGCGTTCGCGCCGGACGACGAGCAACGGGTGTTCCTCGGTAACGCGCAATTCCTGACCGCTGTCGCCGAAATAGCGGATGCGGTAGATCATCCCACGATAGGGGCGCTCCATCGTGCGATACACTTTTCGATAGCGCCCTTTATGCGTCAGAACTTCGTCGCCCTTCTCGATGTCCTCGATGCGCTTCTCGCCGTGGCGAGTCCGCACGCGCGCACCCGCGAGGAAGCACCCTTCCACGTAATGTACCTGCGCGCCTTCGTCAACGATGATCAGCGTCCGCTCGAACTGGCCGGTGCCTTCGGCGTTGAGACGGAAGTAAGCCTGAAGCGGCATCTCGACCTTGACGCCCTTGGGCACGTAGACGAACGAGCCGCCCGACCACACCGCGCTGTTGCAAGCGGCGAATTTGTTGTCGGCCGGCGGGATGACCTTGCCAAAGTGCTCGCGGAAAATATCCTGGTGTTGGCGCAGGCCGTCGTCGGAACTCAGGAAGATAACACCCTGTTCTTCGAGGTGCTTCTGGACGCTGTGATACACCCTCTCTGACTCGTACTGCGCGCCCACGCCCGCTAAGAACTTGCGCTCGGCTTCGGGAATGCCCAGTTTGTCGAAGGTGTTCTTGATATCCGCCGGGACTTCGTCCCAATTGGCTTCGGTCTTTTCCGACGGGCGGGTGTAGAAGGTGATTTGGTCGAAGTCAAGATTGATTTTCCCGCCCCAGGTTGGCATCGGCTTCTTGTTGAAGATGTCCAGCGCCTTCAAGCGAAAGTCGAGCATCCACTGCGGCTCGCCTTTCATGGCCGAGATTTCGGTCACGACCTCCGCGTCGAGACCTCCCTTGCGCGTCTGGAAGACGTAATTGACATCGTCGCGGAAGCCGTACTTGTAATCGCTGAGTCCAGCCAATTCGGCGGTTTGGGTGGTAGCCATTGCTCACTCCTCAAGTTTTCTCTACGTACTTCTCGCGCACCCAGTCGTAACCCTTCTCTTCCAGATGAAGGGCGAGTTCAGCACCGCCCGACTCGACGATTCGACCGTCGAGCATGACGTGCACGAATTGCGGTTTGATGTAGTTGAGGATTCGCTGGTAGTGCGTGATCACGAGCACGCCCATCGTCGGCCCGGCGAGGCGATTGACGCCTTCGGCGACGATGCGCAGGGCGTCAATGTCGAGGCCGGAGTCGGTTTCGTCCAGCACCGCGATTTCCGGGTCGAGCGCCGCCATCTGTAGAATCTCGGCGCGCTTCTTCTCGCCGCCGGAGAAGCCGTCGTTCAAGTAGCGCCCGGCGAAGTCGTGGGGCATCGAAAGCAGATCCATCTTGGATTTGAGCGCCTTGCGGAATTCGGGGATCGGGATACCCTTGTCGTCGGGCTTCGCCGCGCGGCGGCGCGCGTTGATCGCCGTGCGGAGAAAGTTCGCCACCGAGACGCCGGGGATGGCCACCGGGTATTGGAAGGCGAGAAAGAGTCCCAAACGCGATCGCTCGTCGGGTTCCAGTTCCAGCAGGTCAACGCCCTTGAAGATTATCTGGCCGGCGGTGACGGTGTAGCCAGGATGGCCCATGAGCGTGTAGGCCAGTGTGGATTTGCCCGTGCCGTTCGGCCCCATGAGCGCGTGAGTCTCTCCCTGCTTGACCAGCAGATTGACGCCTTTGAGGATGGGCTTGTCACCCACATTGACGTGAAGATTGCGAATTTCCAGAGCAGTAGTCATACGGTGAATGTCCTCTCGATTTCAAACGTCCAAATCATTGGATGGCCGACGACCGCGATTATACCACCCTGCACAATAGTTGTCAATAAATCTGATAAATATCTCTATAATTGACTTTGGTTAGGAACCGTGCTATACTGGCGGCAATTGGAACTATGAGCGCCACGCGTGAAGTAATTCTCAAGACACTCAAATCGCGGGGAACGATGACCATCGCCGACCTCGCCGCCTCGCTTGGCGTCTCACCGGTCTCGATTCGCCATCACCTTTCCAGCCTTCAGGCGGAGGGGTTGATTGCGGCGGAGGAGGCGCGGCACGGCGTCGGTCGGCCTCACCTCGTTTATTCGCTGACCGAGGCCGGGCTGGAGCGTTTCCCGGCGAAGTACGTCCGACTCTCCGGGCGACTGTTGGACGAACTCAAAGCGACGCTCCCGACGACGGCCATCGAGGCGATTTTCGAGCGGATGGCTGAAAGCATGGTCGCCGACTACGCTCATCGGCTGGTGGGCAAATCGCTCGATCAGAAGATGTCTCTGCTGGTCGAGATGCTCGGCGAAGAGGGTTTCATGGCCGGGTGGAACATGGTCGGCGAGACGTATCAACTGACCGAGTACAATTGCCCGTACTTCCGCATTGGTCAGAAGCACCCGGAAGTGTGCCGCATTGACCAGACGTTGATCAGCCACGTGCTGGAACTGCCGGTCGAGAAGAACTCGTGCGTGCTCGATGGCGACGAGCGATGTATCTTTACGATTGTCCCTACCCGATCGCTTTGAAAGGCTCATCATGAGTGACACTGTTGCCGCGAACAATGCCGTAGCGTGGCAGGCCGAGAGTGTGAATCAGGAACTGGCCGCCACCGTGAAGGAAAAACTGCGCGAGGTGATTGACCCGGAGATCGGGCTGAACGTGATCGAACTCGGCCTGATCCGCGACCTCGAAATCGCGCCCGAGAGCGCCAAAGTCTCGATGATGCTGACGACGCCCTTCTGCCCTTACGGGCCGGCGATGCTGGAAGCAGTGCGCAAGTCAGCGCAGGACGTTCTCAATGTGCCGACAACCATTGAGATGAGTCCCGAATTGTGGGATCCATCTTTTATGGAGGAAGGCGCTGGAGCGGACTGGGGATTGTTTTAGAAGAGACGTTGCATGCGACGTCTGGACGAGTGTGAGAGCGCTGGGGTGCGGCGTCACGAAACGAAGGCCCTGCCGAGAGGTGGGGCCTTCGCGTTCAAGGCAAAGACGCTAGGGCGCAAGGAGGCTAAGAATACCTTGATGTCACTCACGTTGGAATTGCCTCCCGATTGCGCGCCGCAGCCTCGCTCAACGCCGCCTCTACATCTGCGATCCAGTTTGTCGAATTACCGCCCAGCCCATACCACGCGAGGAACTCGACATTCCCTTTTGGGCCGACGAGGGGCGACGGCATCAGCCCTTTGACCGCGAGTCCCTCGTCGCCTGCGAAGTCGAGTATTCCGTGAAGAACTCGGCGATGGACTTCGGGGTCTCTGACCACGCCGCCCTTGCCCACCTCTTTGCGTCCGGCTTCGAATTGGGGTTTGATGAGAGTGATTATTGCCCTTACCGCCGGCCCCTCTCCCGGAGGGAAAGGGGTGAGGGGTGAGGGGTTAAGCCAGTTCTTCACCACCGGCAACAGCAACTTCAACGAGATAAACGAAGCGTCTATCGTCACGAGGCCAATCCGCTCCGGCAGGCGCTCGACATAGCGGGCGTTCGTCTTCTCCATCACGACCACGCGCGGATCGTTCCGCAGTTTCCATGCCAGGATGCCGTGCCCCACGTCGATCGCGTAGACCTTCGCCGCGCCGCGCTGTAACAGGCAATCGGCGAAGCCGCCCGTCGAAGCCCCAACGTCGGCGCAGATCAGGCTGGCTACGTCAAGGCCGAAGCGCCCCAGCGCGGCGTCGAGTTTCTCTCCCCCACGCGAGACGAAGCGTGGAAGCGCCGTGACCGCAAGCTGCGCGTCTTCGCGAATCATCATGCCCGGCTTGTCCATTAGCGCGCCGTTGACGGTGACCTGCCCGGCCATGATCAGCCGGCGGGCTTGCTCGCGTGAAGGCGACAGGGCGCGAGAGAAGAGAAGGGCGTCGAGTCGAGATTTGGGCATAATCAATCAAGCCGCCTCCATGCCGCGCGCTACTACATCTCCGACCCAGCGGTACTCGAACGGTCGGTCGTGATAGGCCTGCCACGCGCCGTAAAGCCCCCACCCGGCGATCACGAACGGGAATGCAACGATCAGAAGACCCAAGCCGATGGTCAACAACAGGGCGAACGGCATGAGCAGGAGCCCGATGAGGATCACGGTGAGCAAGCCGCTGATGATCCAGGCCAGTGCGATAGCTCCCCCGAATACCACTGCGACCACTAGCCAAGCGACTGCGCCCGCCGCCTGAAAGACGACCGCCTGCAATGCGTGGAAGGCAACGTAGCGTGAGCGCTGGCGATGGTAAAGATAGATCCCGAGCGGCACGAGCAACACGGGCAAGACGCCGAGGCCTCCTGTGCCGGCGCCGATCACCAGGGTTAGCACCGCGCTTGCATGCGCGGCCGCCGCCCAGTTGCGCTCATCAACGCTCGGTCCGGCTCCTGATTCGATAATCCGTGCGTCCATTCTGTTTGCCTCTTTTCCCTGTATACCTCACTGCCCTGTCAGGTCAATCTCGCATCCGTTGTATAATCCGCGCCCATGCGATTTGACACCAACGCGCCGCTGACCAAGCAAACACTTGGCTGGTTGATCGTCGCCCTGGGCTTGGCGGCGGCGATGGCGGTTGCGGGAATCGATCTGGCGAGGGCGGGGCGCGATGTGAACTTCGGCCCGGCCCAGCGAGCGGCGGTGGCCGGCGCTCTTCTTCTGGCCGGCTTTGGCGCGACGTTGATCCCTCTCGGCGGCGATGCGTCGCCCGTTGCTACTCGTACCTCGCCCATCGCCGGTGGCTCCCCTGCGTCCCCGCTCCCTCCTGCCCTGCTTTTTGTCACGCGCGCCCTCTTCGTCCTGGCTCTCGTCGTCTTCGTCGCTTACCTGCTGATCTACATCCACTACGCCGTGGCTCTGTTTCGTTTCCCGTTCGACTACGATCAGGGTGAAGGCTTCGAGCTAAACGACTCGATCCTCTTTGCGCGCGGCGAATGGCCGTATCGCGACAATCAGGTCTATCCCTTCTATGCTTCGAATTATCCGCCGCTGTTTCACCTGATGGCCGTCCCGTTGATCTGGCTGTTCGGCCCCGCGTACTGGACCGGACGCCTTTTGTCTTTTCTCGCGACACTGGTGACGGCGGCGGCTATCGGTTACGCCGTGTGGCGCGAAACGCGCCGGTCAACCATCAGCCTGCTCTCCGGCCTCGCGTACCTCGCCTCAAACTACGTTTACCACATCGGCCCGCTGTTTCGCCAGCACATTACGATGGTGATGTTTGAAACGCTGGCGATAGTCACTTTGGCGTCAATGGATTCTGAAACGGATAATCGGATAGACCCGGATCGGCACAAAATCCGTTTACCCGTTGCGCGTCCGTTGACACCCCTCATCTTTCTTCTTCTTGCCGGCTACACAAAACAACTTGCGATCGCAACGGTGGCGGCGGCGCTTGTGTTTCTCTTCTTGCGCGGGCCAAAGCGCGCGCTGACCGCCGGATTGGGATTCGCCGCCGTCGCCGGCGCGATCTTCCTCGCCATCAACCGCGCGACGGCTGGCCAATGGTGGGTCAACATTATTCTCGCAAACGTCAACGAGTACAAGTCGTCGCAGGCGATCGAGTTGTATCGTCAGTGGTTCAGCCTGCACTTCGCGCTCGTCGCGCTGGCCGTCTGCTGGCTCGCCTACGAAATCTACTGGTCGCGGCTCTCGGCTTATTCGATCTGGTTCGCCTTTGCCGTAGCCACCGCCGCGCTCTCGGGCAAGTGGGGCGCGGGCGAATCGTATTTTACTACGGCAGTGGCCGCCGCGTGTTTGTGCTCGGGCCTGGCCATCGGAACGTTGATGGATGCCTCGGCGAAGTGGGGACCGCGCCGCGCCGCCGCGCTGGCCGTGCTCATTCCGGTGATCTACCTCGCGCAGGGCGCTCGGCTCTTGCACCTGCCGACTGCCGGGCTCGTCTTCGGCCCGCTGGCGAGAGCACTTGGCTTGCCAGCGGATTCGACGTATTATGACTCGCAGGGTTACACCCAACTCGGCCGCCCGCCTGACGCGGCCGATATCGCCGCCGGGGAGCGCATCTTATCCTACGTGCGAAAGTCGCCCGGCCCGGCGCTCACCGAAGAGGCCGCCTTTCCGATCCACGCCGGCAAAGACGTGGTGACGAACCCGACGCAGTTGCTCAATCTGTACAAGAACGGGCTGTACGACCCGACGAGTCTTATGAACATGATCGGGAACAAGGAATTTGGCGTCGTCGTCCTGCGCGCCCAATTCTATCCGCCGCCGGTGCTTGGCGCGATCGGCGCGGCGTATGAACCGGTGGACGATATTCAGATGAACGGGTTCACCTACCGCATTTTGATACCACGCTAAAGGCAATGTTCCGCGACATCTCATGCCCCAACTGCGGCGCGCCGCGTCTGGAAGTGGCGGCGGACGATCGAGTCGTCTGCGGCTACTGCGGCCACGTCTTCGCCGAGGCGGGCGCGTTTTGCCCGAAGTGCAATCACGTCAACCGCGAAGGCGTTGTGCACTGCGATAATTGCGGCGAAACGCTGATACGAACGTGCTCGGCCTGTCAGCACAAGAACTGGATCGGGGCGGAGTATTGCGCGAACTGCGGCCGACCGCTCGACATCCTCGAATACGTGTCGAGCCGCCACAAACAGAGTGTGTCTGAGCGGCTGGCTCAGGCGCGCGAGATGGCGAACGTTATTAAAGCCGAGGAAGAGGCCGCTTCACAACGCCGCATGAATGAACTGTGGGAGATCGAACGCCGCCGGAAGATGGCCGAAGCCGAAGCCGCCGCGCGCCAGGCCGCGCGCGATCGCCAGACGATGCAAATGATCGTCGCCGGCGTCGTCATATTCGGCATTGCCCTGGCAGTATCCGGCATCATCCTCGCTTTGCGTTAATCGCCATTGTTCGTTGGCAATGGGCAATTGATGGCTTATTCCGTCGAACTCCCCGTTTTCGCCGGCCCGCTCGATCTGCTGTTGCAGCTAGTCGAGCGTGAGGAATTGGAGATTACCGCAGTCTCGTTGGCGCAAGTGACCGATCAATTCCTGGCCGCGGTCAAGTCGCTGGAGGAACTGCAACTCGCCGACATCGCCGACTTTCTCGTCGTCGCCGCCAAACTGATCTACCTCAAATCCGAAGTGCTGTTGCCGCGCCCGCCGTCTCTGCATCCGGATGAAGAGAATGTGGGTGACGAATTGGCGCGGCAGTTGATGGCGTACAAAAAATACAAAGAGATCGCCGGGCTGCTGCGCGAGCGTGAGGCGCTGGGCTTGCGGACGTTCGTGCGTATCGCCGCGCCGCCAAAATTCGAGCCGAAACTCGACCTGTCGAACGTCACGCCCCTCGATCTTCTCGAAGCCGTGCGCCGCGCGCTGGCCGTTTTGCCCGAAGGGCCGCCGGTATCGTCGGTCGTCGTTCCGCCCAAGATCACCATCCGCGATCAGATTCACCGCATCGGCGTCAGCCTGCGCGGCACGGGCCGGGCCTCGTTCCGCCAGATGCTGCTCGAGGCCACAAGCCGTATGGAGATCATCATCACCTTCCTCGCGATTCTCGAGTTGATCAAACAGCGCCGGGTGATGGCGATTCAGGAGAAGACGTTCGGGGATATCGAGATCAGGCTGGTGGGCGAGTGGGTCGAGGGCGAGGAGTTCGAGACCGAGTTTGCCGAATAGCGCCGACCGCGAAATACAGCGCCAGCCCCAGGCACGCGCCGACCAGATCGATCCCCACATCCACTGGATTGCTCCGCCGCCCCTGTGTGAATAGTTGATGGAACTCGTCGCTGACGGCGTAACCGAGCGTCAGTGCCAGCGAACGCGCCAGAGCATTTGACTTCCGGGAGTCGCCCTCCGATGCGCCCACACCTCGCGGTGTGGCCCTCCACACAGTCACGGCGAGCAGGCCATACTCCAGCAAGTGCCCACTCTTCTTCACGATGAAGTCCAAGAGTCCCGCATACTTCGGAATCTCGTCGCCGGGCACCGAAGAGAACACGAAGATCAGAACCATCACTGTCAGGGCGGGCCACCAGCGGCGAAGGATGTGCCGTGTGTCGCGTGTCGTGTGTCGCGGGTCGTTCATCACTTACCCGCCACCCGTCACTCTGATCTTCGTCAAAGGAAAGTGGTCGTCAACCTGGTGCCCGTCCGGCGCAAGGATGATCAGACGATCCTGGCCGTTTGCATCCACGCGCGTGACGCCGAAGTCTAGATCGTACAGGCCGGGCGGGGTGCCGGGCGCGAGGGTGAAGGTGCGGGCCTCGGCGATCACGTCGCCGACTTTCCACTGAGTCGCCGGCGGAAGGATCACCGAGTCGCTGATCGACCAAGACGATCCATCTGGCGCGACGACGTGGCCGAAGGCCCAGTAGTCGCTCTCCGGCGCGATCGCGCGCCAGTATGCCGTGAGTGTGAATTTCCCGCCGGGGGCGACGGCGCGTCGGTCGAGCTGGTAGCCGATCAATTGAATCTTGCCGCCAAAGTTGACAGCGGTTGCGTTGGGCGCGGGGCCGGGGCGCGCATTCAATTTGAAGGACTCCAGCCTGGCCGAGTCCCCGATTTGATCCCCGCTCGCATCGAAGACGCCCAGCCTCGCGCCGGATGCCGCGTCGTACAGGCCGACGTGCCAGTCCGCGCTATCGGGCGCGTAGGCCGTGTCGGGGATGAAGACGCGATAGGTGTCGGCGAAGATCGCGCTGGGTCGCCAGGCGGTTGTGAGATAGTTGCCG